>NZ_BAAKJE010000034.1:0-118570 GCF_059704565.1 Massilia sp. NBRC 108631 | reverse complement strand
GGGACCTGTCAGAAATTTTGTGTGCGGGGCCAAAGTTTAATTAGCTGATCGCGTTGGTGAAACGCTCCCCATACATGATGGCGAACTGGTTAACTGCCTGCTTCCAGGTTCGTGCAGGCATCTTCCAATCTTTTTCAATATTGCGCAAGGCCAGGAAGAGTAGTTTGGTAGCCGCGTCGTCGCTTGGGAAATGGCCCCGGTTCTTGACGATCTTACGCAGTTGCATGTGCAGGCTTTCAATGGCGTTGGTCGTATAAATCACGGTACGCACCTCCGGCGGGTAGGCAAAGAATGGGATTACCTGCTCCCACTGGCGCTTCCACATGGCCGCCACGGTCGGGAATTTGGTGCCCCAAGGGCCGGCCGCAAAGTCGTCCAGCGCCGCAGCCGCCACCTCGGCGTTAACGGCCTGGTAGACGGGTTTTAGCGAGGCGGCGAGCTCTTTGCGGTCCTTCCACGACGCCAGTACCAGGGAGTTACGGATCAAATGGACGATACAGGTTTGGATCTGCGCTTGCGGGTAGACTGCTTCGATCGCCTCCGGGAAACCGCGCAGGCCGTCGACCACGGCGATCAGGACGTCGTTCAAGCCCCGGTTTTTCAACTCGTTAAAGACCTTCAGCCAAAACTTGGCGCCTTCCGTTTGCTCAATCCACAGGCCCAGCACTTCCTTGCGGCCATCGGCGCGAATGCCCAGCGCCAGATACACCGCCTTGTTTTTGACGGAGCCTTCGTCCCGGATTTTCAGGCGCAGCGCGTCGAAATAAACGATCGGATACATCGGCTCCAACGGCCGCTGCTGCCATTGGACGACTTCCTCCATGACTTCATCGGTGATGGTGGAAATCAGGTCCGGCGAGACCTGCGTGCCATACAACTCCAGCAGGTGACCCTGGATTTCCCGCACGCTCATGCCCCGGGCATACATGCTGATGACATGGTCATCAAAGCCTTCCATGCGCCGTTGATGCTTGGCGACCAGCTTCGGCTCGAAGCTGGAAAGCCGGTCACGAGGGACATCCAACTGGATTTTCCCGCCTGGGGTTAGTACCGTTTTGGAGCTGCTGCCGTTGCGGTGGTTTTCGCTTGACTCGGCTTCGTTGGCCAGATGGTGGTTCAACTCCGCCGTCAACATGCGCTCGGCCAGCATCTTCTTGAGCTGGCCCGCCAGCCCGCTCTCGCCAAGAATCGACTCGGCGTCCTTGTTCTGCACCTGGGCCAGCAGTTGGTCGATCAGCTCGACGGGAAACGGCGGCGGTGCTCTTTTCTTCCTAGGTTTTTTAGTGGTCATTGCTTCGGTCATGGAACATCCCTTTCGGTATTATTTCATGACCCCGGACACACAAAAATTCTGACAGGCTCGTACGTCCGGTTACAGAAGAAAAACCGGGATCTGGCTAGCGATGTCGAACTGCTGAATCACTAGGAAGATTATCTCGCTAACAATGCTTATTCACTGCGCAGGCCACCCTTTATTCTCATTTCCTTTATGCCAGCTTCGGTTTTGTGGAAGCGGAGATCGATGAATCCGGAGAAATGAACGCCTTGATAACACTGTAAAACGACGCTTGTGCTCGGAGATATTGCTATTGCCTCTGCACAATGGCAGAGTGTAGCTTGTCGTCAATAAAACAGAGCTTATCGTGGGGACCACGCTTTATTCGGCCAGCGTGCCGGTGTTTATACATTACTTGCAGCAGCTACACGCTACGCTGCGCGTGGCGGAGAACCATGAGCGGCGCACCGGCCGGCCACTGGTGCGGGTGGCCTTGGCGGAGGGCATGTTTCCCTTTGCCCAGCAAGTGACCACCGCCTGCAGTTTCGCCGTGCGCGCCTGCTGCCCCTTGCTCGCATGCGACCTGCCGGTGCTTGGCGGCGGTGACCAGGACTGGGACCAGCTGCGCACCCGCATCGCTGCCACGGTCGATTTCCTCGAGGAGGTGCCTGCGGACCGCTTCAATGCGGCGGAGAAGATGCAGGTGGTAACCACGGCCGGACTGGTGTCGCCGGTGTTCTCGGGACGCGACTACGTGGTCTCCTACGCACTGCCGAATTTCTTCTTCCACCTGGTGACCGCGCACGCCATCCTGCGCAGCCACGGCGTCCCCGTGGGCAAGGAAGACTTCGACGGCTACCACCAGTACCAGGCCGGCTTCAGCTTCCCGCAGGCGAAGTAGCGCGCTTTCGGTTAGCATGGCGGCATGCAGATCTTCTCCGAACACGAGGCCGATGCCGGTGCTGATGAACTGGACGCCTTCCTGGGCCGCCACCGCAAAGTACTGGTGCTGACCGGCGCCGGCCTGAGTACCGCATCCGGCATTCCCGACTATCGCGACAAGGATGGCGTCCGGCGCGGCCGCGCCCCCGTGCAGGGGCCGGAGTTCCGCCGCTCGGACGCGGTGCGCCGCCGCTACTGGGCGCGCAGCATGGTGGGCTATCCTACCCTGGCGCGCGCCGCGCCGAACGACGGCCACCGCGCGCTGGCGGCCCTGGAGCACATCGGCAGGGTTGCCACCGTCATCACGCAGAACGTGGACGGCCTGCACCAGCGCGCCGGCAGCCGTAGCCTGATTGAGCTGCACGGGAATATCCACGGCGTGGTGTGCCTGGAATGCCGCGCCCAATATGCCCGCGCCTACATCCAGCAGCAACTCCTGCGCGACAACCCGCAACTGGCCGGCAGCGACGCCCGGCCGCTGCCGGACGGCGATGCGCAACTGGAGCCGGAAGCGCTGGAGTATTTCCACGTGCCGCACTGCGCGCACTGCGCCGGCGTGCTGCAGCCGGACGTGGTGTTCTTCGGCGACACCATCCCCAGGCCGCGCACCGAGGCTGCGCTGCAAGCGATGGCGGAAGCCGATGCGCTGCTAGTGGTGGGGTCGTCGCTGATGGTATTTTCGGGCTACCGCTTCTGCAAGCTGGCCGCCGAAAGCGGAAAGCAGATTGCAGCCATCAATGCCGGCGTGACGCGGGCGGACGACCTGCTTTCGCTGAAGGTCACCGCGTCGGCGGAGCAGGTGCTGGCGCTGCTGGCCAGCCGGGACTGACGTTCAGCGCCCGGTGCCCGGAGCTCAGTGCTGCATCAGCATCGAGCGAACGATGCCTTCCTTGGCCAGCGCGAAGTCATGCGCCGCCAGCACGAAATTGGTGTTGGGCTGGATGACCTTCACGTTCACGAACACCATGTCGCTGGTCTCCGCGTAGGAGCCCACCACGATGGCTTGTGCATTGTGCGTCTGCGCTACCTGGCCGATTTCACGGGTCAGCATGAGCTCGCCCTGGCCGCGTTTCAGGTAGACGTTGTTACGCAACTTCATCTCCACCATGTTCAGATTGCCCTGCGACAGGCGGGTGGAGATCTGCTCGGACACCAGGCGGCCCAGCGTGGTGGTTTGCTCCAGTGCGTCGATATTGACGACCGTGGCCATGATCAGCGGCTTGTCCGCCAACAGTTTGCCGTTCAGCTGCGACAGCAGCATGTCGGCTGCCTTGTAGTTGGAGGCGATGAACTGGTTGGACGACACCGTGGCGTAGTTGGTTTCTTCCTTGGCCGGGGCGCTGGAGCAGGCGCCCAGCAGCAGCGGCAGCGCGGTGGCGAAGGTGGCGACGAGCAGGGCGCGCAGCGGTGCGAAGTTGCGCATTATTGGTCACCCTTCACTTTGTAGGTCTTCATCAGTTTGGCTTCGGCCGGCACGTCGGGCGCAATGCCGTACAGCGTGCGGTCGCTGTCGGCCACATAATAGGCCGTGCTGTTGCGCGCGTAGTAGCGGTACTGGTCGGACACCGACACCGTCACCAGCAGCTCGGTCTGCGGCGTGTCGCCGGCTGCAAACTTGGCATGCTGATACTGGTAGGTGTCGATGGCGGCGACACCGGCGAGCAGGCCGGCCACCGGCTCCAGCAAGGTCAGCGCCAGCACGCCGGCGGTCAGCACGGTCGGCTCGCCCGGATAGCGGAACTGGGCGCGGCCCGGCGCGAAGGTATAGGCTTGCACATCGATGTCCACCTTGAGCGAACCGGCCGGGGTGCGCGAGACGATATGGCCGTCGCGCACCAGGGCCGACACCAGTTGCGCGGCCAGCGCACGCTGGAACGGCGATGCTTGCGGGGACGGCTCGGCGATGTAGAACGGCCGCGGAGGCGATTTCTTCAAGTCCGCCGCCAGGCCTTTTTCGATATGCTGGGCGATAACGCCCCAGTGTGCCGCGGCCTGCAGCGTGTATTGGTTGGACGTCGGGAAGTTGCTGGCGACGGGCACCGGGCTGTACGGCGTATGGGGAATCTGGGGCACTTGCTGGCCCGCGCAGCCGGCCAGCAGCGCGCCGGATATCAGGATTGCTGCGGTTTTCGTCACCATGTTCTTCCTCGCCGTCGTTAAAGAGTCTTGCCACGGCAGTTTACCATGGGAGTTTCTAGATAGAAACGCCTACGGAAGGAAGTGACCTCGAAGTGACATATTAACGACGATGCTGTTTCATGGCCGAAGCCACTTCGCGCGATGCGTCGCGGTCTTTCTCGGTGGCGCGCTTGTCGTGCTGCTTCTTGCCCTTGGCCAGGCCGATCTCGCACTTCACGCGGCCGCCCTTGTAATGCAGGTTGAGCGGCACCAGCGTGTAGCCGGAACGGGTGGCTTTGCCGATCAGCTTGTCCAGCTCGGCGCGGTGCAGCAGCAGTTTGCGGGTGCGCACGGCTTCCGGGCTGATGTGGGTCGACGCGGTGGGCAGGGCGCTGATATGGGCGCCGAACAGGAATAGCTCGTCGCCCTTGATGGTGACGTAGGCTTCCTTGATCTGCACGCGCGCGTCGCGGATTGCCTTCACTTCCCAGCCTTCGAGCACCAGGCCCGCTTCATAGCGGTCCTCGATGAAGAAATCGTGAAAGGCTTTTTTGTTGTCGGCAATAGTCATGGGTGGTGGGTAAAACAGTGCGGGTCGGTTAAACTACGGTTTCGCCGCGCGCAGAGCGCGGATAAACCAACATCATAGCAAACGGTAACACAATGGCAGTAGTGCACAAGTCGGTTATCCTGGGCTACAGCGCAGAACAGATGTTCGAGCTGGTTGCCAAGGTCGAAGATTATCCCAAATTTCTGCCTTGGTGTGGCGGCGTCGACGTGCGGGAACGCGGCGAAAATACCGTCGTGGCCAGCCTGGCCATCCATTATCACGGCATTCACCAGAGTTTTACCACGTCCAACGTGAATACGCCGCCCACCAGCATGAAGATGACGCTGGTCGATGGTCCTTTCAAGACCCTGGACGGCACCTGGACCTTCAAGCCGCTGCGCGAGGACGCTTGCAAGGTCGAACTGGACCTGCACTACGAGTTCTCCAGCCGCCTGCTGGAGCAGGTGGTGGGCCCGGTGTTCGGCATGATCGCCAACAGCATGGTGGACTCGTTCTGCAAACGGGCCGACACGGTATATGGCGGCTGACCAAATCATGGGCCAAATCAACGTCGAGGTGTGCTACGCCACCGACACGCTGCAGTTCCGCCGCGCGCTGCGGCTGGAGGCCGGCGCCACCATCCGGCAGGCGCTGGATGTGAGCGGCCTGGCGGTGGAAGTGCCGGGCATCGACCTGGCCGCGATGGCGGTCGGCCTCTACGGCAAGAAGAAGACGCTGGACACCGTGCTGCGCGAGCACGACCGGGTGGAAGTCTACCGCCCGCTGATCGCCGACCCCAAGAACGCCCGCCGCCGCAAGGTGCGCAAGAGCTGAATAGGGCTGTCAGCGCGGGATGCGCAGCCTAAACGCAGCGCCATGCCCGGATATGTGGGACGGCGCACGGTAGCCTTGGGCCGGGTGCGATAGCGTGGGCGATCTGACACTTTGCCCGGGAGCGCATTATGGATCAGCTCAAACCCGCCCATGAACTTGCCGCCGCCGCGAGCAAGCCCTATCCCAACGACAGCGCCGAGTACCGCGCCGCGCGCACCGCCTTGCTGGCCGAGGAAATCGAACTGCGGCGCCATATTGAACGGGTGGCCGAGCAGCGCCGCGCCTTGCCGCCAGGCGGTGAGGCGGCGGATTACCAGTTCAAGGATGAAAACGGCGCCACCGTGCCGTTGGCAGTGCTGTTCGGCAAGCATGACACACTGGTGACCTACTTCTGGATGTTCGGACCACAGCGCGACCGTCCGTGCCCCATGTGTACGGCCTTTCTCGGCGCACTCGACATCCCGGCGCGCGACATTACGCAGAAAGCGGCCATGGCGGTGCTGGGGCGTTCGCCGGTGGAGCGCCAGTTGGCCTTTGCGCGCGAGCGGGGATGGCGCAATCTGAAGTTCTACGCCACCGTCGGCGACGGCTTCGCGCGCGACTATCGCGGTCTGGCGCCGGATGGCAGCGAATGGCCGGCGCTGGACGTGTGGGTGAAGGATGGCGCCAAGGTGCGCCATTTCTGGGGCGCCGAGATGGGCGGCACGTCGGACCCCGGCCAGGATCCGCGACTCGCGCCCGATCCCACTCCGCTGTGGAATATTCTCGACCTCACGCCGGCCGGGCGCGGCAGCGACTGGTATCCCAGGCTGGCCTACGACTAAGCGCTGCGTCGCAGGCCCGCGCGAGCGGGCAAGGCGGGGCGGCCATAGGGGGCGCTGCCATGCTGTTCTTGTGCCGCCTCGGTGGGGCTTGCCTGCGGCTAATCCGCAGCTGGCTCGGGGCCGGCGCATCGCAGCCCCGGTTGCTGCCGTGCTATTGCGCGCCTGCCGGGCGGCCCCGGACGTCCACCGCGTGTGCGGGCAGGCGCAGGCGGACGGTGGCTGCGGGCGCGTCGGATGCGCTGGCCAGGATGATGTCGTAGTCGCCGCCGGCGATGCGCCACGTCTTGCTGGCGCTGTCGTACACGCCCAGCAGGCGCGGATCGACCGTCACCGTGGCGGTGTGGCTGGCGCCAGGGGCCAGCGCGAACTTGTCCCATCCGGCGAGACGCTGCGGCGCTTCCCAGCCGCCGGCCACCTGCGAATCCGGCGCAACCGGTGATTCGAGGGCAAGCGCTGCCACGTAGACCTGCGGCACGGCCTTGCCCGCCCGCGTGCCCGTGTTGCGCACGTTGAAGCTGACCGTAACCTTGCCATCCTTGAATTGCGCAGCCAGTCCGCCATAGGTGAAGCTGGTATAAGACAGGCCGTGACCAAAGGCAAACAGCGGTTTGCGGCCCTTCAGCTGGTGCCACTTATAGCCGACCGCCGCGCCTTCGATGTTGTAGTCGGCACGCTGCTGCCCAGCGTCGATGACGGGGCGCGGCAACTGTGTTTCGGCGGCGGGGAAGGTGGCTGGCAGGCGGCCGGAAGGATTCACCTCCCCGGTCAGCACGCGCGCTATCGCTACGCCGCCGCGCGTGCCCGGATACCAGGCCTGCAGCACGGCGCCCACGCTGCCCAGCCATGGCATGGTGACCGGGCCGCCGGTTTCCAGCACCACCACCGTGCGCGGATTGGCGCGCGCCACGGCGGCAATCAGCTCGTCCTGCCCGTTCGGCAGCGCCAGGGAAGCGGCGTCCACGCTCTCGGCTGTCCACTGCGTAGCAAACACGATGGCCACGTCGCTCGCGGCGGCCAGCGTGGCGGCGGCAGCAATGTCCTTGCCGTCCAGGTAGGCCAGGCGCGCCTTGCTGCGCGCGGCCAGCGCCTGCATCGGCGAGGACGGGTGGTACACCATGGGGCCGGGGAAGTGCGCCGGGCCTTCGTTGGGAACCGCCATGCCGCCGTGCGCATGCACCTGCGATGCACCGCCGCCGGACAGTACGCCCTTGTCCGCATGCCCGCCGATGATGGCGATCGAGCGCACGGCGCCGGCGAGCGGCAGCAGCGCGCCGCTGTTCTTCAGCAGCACCATGGCTTCCTCGCTGCCCGCCTGGGTCACGGCTGCGTGCGCGTTGAAGTCGATGCCGGATTCCGGCTCGACTGCAACCGGATGGTCCATCACGCCGTGCTTGAACATGGCGCGCACGATACGCTGCACCATATCGTCCAGCCGCGCCTGCGGCACGTGGCGGTTGGTGACGGCCTCCCGCAGGGCGTCACTGAAGTAGGCGGAGTGGTCGAAAGGCCAGCCGGACTGCTGGTCCAGCCCCGCGTTGGCGGAAGGGATGGTGGAATGCACCGCGCCCCAGTCTGACATTACATAGCCTTGGTAGCCCCAGTCCTGCTTCAGCACTTCATTCAGCAGGTAAGGGCTTTCGCAGGAATAGATTCCGTTGACGCGGTTATAGGCGCACATGACGGAGCCGGGATCGCCGCGCTCAATGGCGAATTGGAAGGCCAGCAGGTCCGACATGCGGGCGGCCGCGTCGTCCAGTTCGGAATCCACGGTGAAGCGGTGGGTCTCCTGCCCGTTGTAGGCAAAATGCTTGACGGTGGCGACGATGTGATTGGACTGGATGCCGCGCACCTGCTCGCCCACCATGACGCCCGCCAGCAGCGGATCTTCTCCCGCGTATTCAAAATTGCGGCCGTTGCGCGGATCGCGCATCAGGTTCACGCCGCCGGCCAGCATGACGTTGTAGCCGGACTGGCGCGCTTCCTTGCCGATCATGGCGCCGGACGCATAGGCCAGTGCCGGGTTCCAGGTGGCGGCCGTGGCCAGGCCGGATGGCAGCGAAGTACGCTCATAGGGCTGCTTCGAGCTGCTTTGCGTTGCCACGCCGATGCCCGCGTCGGCCTGCCATTGCGGCGGCAGGCCGACGCGCGGCACGCCGGGCACGTAGCCGGCCGAATCGCGCCGCGCTTCCTTCGGCGCGAAGTGGTTCTTCTTGGCGAAGTCGGTGGCGAAGTAGCCGAAGACGGTCTGGATCTTTTCTTCCGCCGTCATCGCCGCCACCATGCGTGCGGCGCGCTCGTCCGCGCTCGGGGCCGGCGGCACCGCCTGCGCGGGGCAGGCCAGCGCCACGGCCGCGGCCGCGGCTGCGACTGTATCTGTGACTGTACCCCGTGCGCGCCCCGTCCTCATGCCGGCACGAATACGCTGAGGTTGTAGGTCGCGCCCGGAGCGATATTGGCGATGTGGGCAGACGGCAGGAACTGGCCGGCGTGCATCACCATCACTTCCTTCACGTCCGTGCGGCGGATGTTCAGCACGAACTTCGCGCCCCTGAACATGCGCGTCACCTTGATGCCGTCCCATTCCGCCGGCAACTGCGGGTTGATGCGCAGGCCGTCGGCGTCGCCCTGCAGGCCGCACAGGCCTTCAATGAAGCAGCGGTAAGCCCAGGACACGGTGCCGGTGTTGAACAGCTGGCTGGAGCGGCCGGCCTGCTCCGGATACTGGTGATACGCGCCGCGATAGTAGTTGGGAATGAACACCGGCAGCTGGCCGCGCTGCAGATAGTCCGCCTCGCTCGGGCCGGGGATCATCTGGCGCAGCAGCTTGTAGGCGCGGTCCTTTTCGCCCACGGTGTACAGGCTGTAGATGTAAAACACCGAGGCGTGGTTGTATACGGCGCCGTTTTCTGCCGAACCGGGGTGCTTCTGCGTGACGCGGCCCACGTCTTCGCGCATGGCGCTGAACGGCGGCGCGAACATGGCCACGCCGTATGGCGTATTGAGCTGCTGGTCCACCTGCGCCAGCATTTTCGTCCGCTGCTCCGCGCCGGCGGCGCCGCCCAGGATGGACCAGGCTTGTGGATTGAGCCAGATGCGGCCCTCCTTGTCCTTCCTGGTGCCGAAGGCGACGCCGTCGTCGGTAATGCCGCGCGAGAACCAGTCGCCATCCCAGAAATGCTTGTTGGCGGCTGCGTTCACTGCGGCCGCGCCGGCGCGGTAGTGCTCGGCGCGCTCGTCGCGGCCCACTTGGGCGCACATGTCCGCCCACAGGTTCAGCGCGTAGGCCGTGGCCACGGTCAGCCAGCCGGAAACGCCTGTTCCCTTGTAGCCCACCATATTCATCGGATCGCACCAGTCGCCCTGGGCGATGAAGCTCAGGCCGCGCTCGTCGCGCGCTTCCAGCAGCCAGTCCATGGCGCGCGAGATGCGCTCGAACACCGACTGCTCCACGCCATCCTCGGCGCCGCGCACGGCGGTGCGCAGCAGTGCGTAGTCGGCCGTTTCGTCCAGGTAGGTCTTCAGGCAGACCGGCAGCCACACGCAGTGATCGGTGTGCGGCACCTGGTTGATGTACTTCAGCTCCGCGCCTTCCACCAGCAGGATCCCGTCCGGCATGGCGCCGTTCGGTTCCTGCTGCGACAGCGCGTGCAGGAAGGCCGCGCGCGTGACCTGGGGCTTGATGAAGCTCATGCCCATGTTGTCCTGCAGGTAGTTGCGGGTTTGCGGGTCGGTGGTCAGGCGGTTCACGTCGCCATGGTAGTAGACCTGGCGCGGCAGCCAATGGTTGACGAAATTGTCCAGTTCCGCGTCCGGCGTTTCGATCTGCAGCACACCCCGGCCTTGCTCAATGTACCAGGCGTAGTCGCGCTTGGCCTCGGCGAAACCGGCCTGGCTCAGGTACTTGCCGCGCATGGAGCGGATCTCCGCGTCGTCGAAGGCCGGGCCGAAGATGAAGCGCAGCGCGCGCTCCCCGCCGCCGTCCAGCGTAAGCCGGTACTGTACGGCGGCGGTGGGCGTTTCGTAGCGCGCGTCGCTGCGCGACAGTTCGTCCTGCCGCACTGCGGAAGGCGCGTGCAGGCCGCCTTCACCCTCGAACGCCTGCTGCATGGTTTCCCACGAATCGGGCGGCGTCTCGCACAGGAAGTAGGTGCGGTCCTTGAAGAACTTGTTCTTGAAGTAGTCCGCCACCTTCTGGTAGGGCGTGACGCAGCTGGCCACCACGCCGCCCAGGTCCACGCGGTACTCGGCGGACTGGTTCATCCACGACATGTAGCCGATCGGGAAATAGGGATAGACGCTGATCTTGCGCTGGCGGCCGGACAGGTTGACCACCTTGACCGACCACAGTTCCACCACGTCCTGCGTCGGCAGGCTGAGGGTCAGTTCGACGCGAATGCCAAGGTGCTCGACGGTCCATTCGATGTCGCTCTTGCCGACCGAGAAACGGAAGCTGTCGACCGGCGCGCGTACCGGCTCATAAGGGGCCGAGAAGAACTCGCCGGTCTCCTCGTCCTTGACGTAGACGAAGCGGCCCGGATGGTGGGCGTAGTAGTTCTGCTCCGGCTGCATGAAGGTCTTGGCCTCCAGGTTAGGCGCGTAGGCGTACTTGGCGGGCTCGGGCTGCATGAACTGCGCGGTGGCGTAGCCCCGGCAGGTCACTTGTATCATCATTTTCTGGTTCCACAGGAAGCCGCCGGCCTTCGGCATGGCCGTCGGGCTGGTCAGTTCGTAGCGGTCGCCATCGTGGGTTGGGCGTAGCATGGGTATCTCCGGAGTGTCTTTCAGCTTACTGCGTTTGGCTTACAGCGCCGCCTTGCGGACCGCCAGTTCGGTCTGGATCAGCGCCAGTTTTTGTTTATCGAGGTCATAGAAGAGCATCACGGCCACGGCCAGCGCGGCGAAGAAGGCCGGAATCAGCGACATCAGCCACACGATGCCGGCCTGCGAGCCGGTGGTCTGCGCCGCGTTGGGCACATAGCCCAGCGCTGTGAACAGCGCGCCGATCACCGCCACCGCCAACGCAGTGCCGAGTTTTTGCGAGAAGGTGGCTGCGGCGAAAGTCATGGCGGTGGCGCGGCGGCCGGTACGCCATTCGTTGTAATCGGCGGTGTCGGCGTACATGGAGAACGCCAGCGGCGACTTGGGGCCGAGCACGAAGCCGAGCGCGATCTGCAGTGTGTACATCAGCCAGACCTGCTCCTTGTCGACGAAGAAGAAGGCGCTCGACAGCACCGTGGTGCAGCCCATGAGGATGATCAGCAGCTTCTTCTTGTCCACGTAGCGCGTCATCAGCGGCGTAAGCGAGGCGCCTGCTGCAGCTGCCACCATGTAGGCGGGAACGAAGGTGGCCATCAGCTCAGGGCGGCCCACGTAGTACTTGAAGTAGTAGATGGCGGTGGAGGTGCGCAGCGTGATGGTGATCATGATGATCAGCGCCAGGAAGAACAGGACCAGCCAGGGGGCGTTGCGGGTCAGGTCGCGGATGTCCTGCGCCACGTTGCTCTTTTGCGTGGCGGCGGGCGCGATGCGTTCGCGCGTGTTGAAGAAGGTGAGCGCAAACAGGGCCGAGGCGGCGACGCCCCAGGCCAGCATGGTGAGCTGCCAGCCCTGCTTATCGTCGCCGCCGCCCAGCAGGCGCACCATGAAGGGCGTAGCGGCGGTTACCAGCGTGCTGCCGGCGAAGGCGAAGATGAAGCGCAGGCCGTTGATGGTGGAGCGTTCCTGCGGATCGCCCGACATGACGCCCGACAGCGCGTTGTACGGGATGTTGATGGCGGTGTAGCACACCATCATCAGCAGATAGGTGCCGTAGGCCCATGCCAGCTTGCCGTCGTGGCCCAGGTCCGGCGTGGTGTAGGTGAGCACGGCGGCTGCGCCCAGCGGCAACGCCATCCACACCAGGTAGGGACGGAACTTGCCGAAGCGCGTGGTGGTACGGTCGGCCAGCGCGCCGATCAGCGGATCGGTGAAGGCGTTGACGATCTTGATCGTGAACAGCATGGAGGCCGCAGCGGCGGCCGATATGCCGAATACGTCGGTATAAAAGAACAGCAGGAATGTGGCGATATTGGTCCAATAAAAATTGAAACCCATATCGGCAATGCCGTAGCTGAATTTCTCGCGCCACGACAAGGGGGAATTGAGCACTGCAGCCACGGATTGCTTTCGGTGATAAGGGACGATGCCGAGTTTAACGCGAACGCGCCGCCCCGATTGATGGCGGGGACGGCGCAAGTGCTATCAGAAATCGGCGGTCAGGCGCACGCCGAAGGTGCGCGGCGCCAGGTACATCGCCTGCCATACAGGACGGTCGCTGGCTGCCGGCGGCAGGTTCACGATGTTGACGGTGGTCTTGATGTCCTTGTTCTCCAGGTTCTGCACGAAGGCTTCCACCTGCCAGTGCTTGTCGCCTGCCGGCTTGTAGCGCACGGTGAAGTCGCTGCGGGTGTAGGCACGCTGGCGGTCCGGCTCGCCGTCGTTGAACACATCCAGCCAGCTCGCGGTCTCGTAGTGCATATTGATGCGCGGCGAGATGCGGGCGCCGCTCTCCAGGTTGAAGTGGTGCTGGTAGCCCACGTTCAGCGAGAAGTGCGGCGCGTGCGGCAGCTCGTTGCCTTTCAGGTCGCGCACCTTGCCGCCGTTTGGACCGGGCAGATTGTTGTAGCTGGAGTTGTTCGGGTCGGCCGTCAGCAAGGTATCCATCTCGGTACGCTGGACAGACATGGCCACGTTCAGCGTATCCACCGGCGTCACGCGCGCCGTCAGCTCGCCTTCGAAGCCCTTGGCCGTCGCGCCTTTCGCGTTGGCCGTCAGCAGGAAGCTGGCGCCGTTCGGGAAGGTGGTTGGTACCGAGATCTGGTAGCCCTTGAAGTCCGCGTAGTAGAGCGAGGTGGCCCAGGTGACTTTGCCGCCCATCAGCTTGCCCTTCGCACCGAGCTCATAGCTGGTCAGCGTTTCAGGCGCCGTGTGCACGCCGCCGTCGGTCAGCACGCCGGACTTGTAGCCGGTGCTCACGCTGGCGTAGGCCATGATGTCCCTGGTCACGTCATAGTCCGCCTTCAGCAACCAGGTCGGCTTGCTCCACTTGTGCTGGCCGTCGTTGTTCAACGCCGGCTTGCCGTCCGGGCCGATCACCGATGGGTTGGGCACGAAGCCCACGCTGCGCGGATCGTCCTGCGCCGTGATTGGCAGGCAGGGCTTGCCGTTGGCCGGCTGCGTTGTCGGGCAGTAGAAGTTGGTGCCGCCGCGGTTGTGCTTCTCGTCCCAGGTTTTGCGCAGGCCGCCGGTCAGGCGGAAAGTCTCGGCCACGTTCCAGGTGTTCTGCGTGAAGAAGGCGTGCGATTTGGTGTCCTGGTTGGGCTGCACGAAACTGTTCTGGGTCAGCGCCGGCCAGCCGCAGTTGGTGCAGCCGTAGCCCGCTTGCGTGCCGGACCATGCCGGCTGGTCCAGGCGGATGCCGGCCTTTTCGTGGAAGACGTAGGCGCCCACCAGCCAGTCCACCGTCTTCTTGCCGGAGGACTTCACGTTCAGTTCAGCGCTGGCGTTGGTGTAGTGCTCCCAGTTGATGCGCGTGTTGCGCAGCACGCCGCCGGTGGTGTTGCTGGTCGGCACGGTGTAGCCGCCGCGCGCGTCGAACTGCATGGCGCCGTCGGTGCGCTGGGCGCCGGCGATGAAAGCCAGGTCGATATCCTGGTTCACGTTCCAGTCGGTGCGGGTGCGGATGGTGTCTACCTTGCGGTGCAGGTAGGGCGCGATCTGGATCAGCGCCGACCACAGCTTTTGGCCCGGACGCGGTTCCTGGTTCAGGTTCATGGACGGCGTACCGTCGTCGCGGAAGGTCTCGAAGGACAGGTCGGTGCGCAGGCTGCTGTTTGGCTGCCAGGCGGCCGACAGGCGCAGCGCCTTCTGGTCTTGCGCGTTGTACTTGTCACCGCTGGTGACGAAGGCGTTCTTGTCCAGGCCAGGGATGTTCGGCGGCTGCTGATAGTCCACGTAGCCGTCGTGCGACTCGCCGGCATAGGCCACGCGCAACGCGAACTGCTCGGTGATCGGCAGGTTGTACATGAAGCGGGTGCCGGTGCGGTTGTAGTTGCCGACCGTGATTTCAGCGCTGCCCTCGGTCATGCCGAACTTCGGCTTGGCGCTCACCATGTTTACCGCGCCGGCGGTGGAATTGCGGCCCCACAGCGTGCCTTGCGGTCCGCGCATTACCTCCACACGGTCCATGTCGTAGAGCAGGGCGGTGGCGCCTTCGGCGCGTGGGGAGTAGACGCCGTCCACGTAGACCGACACTTCCGGGTCGGCCTGTTCGGTCTTGGCGCCGTCGTTGCCGATGCCGCGCATGGTCAGCAGCAGCACCGCGTGGTCGCCCTGGCTGGTGGCCTGGAAGCTCGGCGACAGGTGCGTCAGATCCTCCAGGTTCTTCACGTGCGCATCGTCCAGCGCCGCGCCGCTCAGGGCGGTGACGGCCAGCGGGGTTTTCAGCAGCGAAGTGGAGCGCTTGGTGGCGGTGACGATCACCTCGGCCACGTTGCCGTTGTCGGATGCCTTGGCTGCCGCTTGGGGGGCTTGCGCGGCCTGCGGCTCGTCCGCCGCGTAGGCGCTGGAAATGTGGGCGGCCATGGCGACCAGCGAAGTGGTCAGGATCTTGTTGCGGGTAGTAAGCATCGTGTCTCCGTTGAGGATTTAGTTATGGATTGCTGTTGAAGATGTCGCTGATGAGCTGCGCCGGCTCCTTGCGGATATCCAGCGTGATACCGGCCTCGTCCGCCTGTAGCGGCTCCAGCACGTTCAACTGGCTGTCCAGCAGCGACAGCGGCATGTAGTGGTTGATGCGGGCCAGCATGCGGGTGGCGATCAGCTCGCGGTCGCCGGCGAGATGGGCGAAACGCAGTTCCGGATCGCCCTCGCGCAGCAAGTCGCGGTAGCGGCGCTTGAGTGCCGAGCAGGACAACACCAGGCTCTCGCCGCGCTCGCGCGCGTCGCGGATTTCCGCCATTAGCTGCAGCAGCCACTCGGCGCGGTCGGCATCGTTCAGCGGCGTGCCGGCCGACATCTTCGCCACGTTGGCCGGCGAATGGAAGGTGTCGCCTTCGAGGAACGTGGCGCCGATCTTTTGCGCCAGGCTGCCGCCAACCGAACTCTTGCCACAGCCGCAAACACCCATCACCACCCAGCGCGTTGGTTTCGTCTTTTCTGTCATATCCAGTCCTATTTGGTAGCGCTATCTGTTAGCGCTATCAGTGGACCGGAGTTTAACGTGGCGCGAAAAAATGTAAAGAAGATTCGATGCTGCATCGCACCAAATTCCAACCGAGCTGAGCCGCATTTTCCAAACTTCGGGGTCAGACCCCGAAGTTGGAGGAATGCGGCTCAGCTCGCTTGTAGGAATATGGGAGGATGCTTAGGCGCTTTCGCGGGCCATGAGGGTGAAGCCGAGGTCGATTTGGACGGCGGGCGGCTGTTCGCCGCGGATGACGCCGCGCAGCAGGGTGGCCGCTTCGAAGCCGACCCGGTAGCGCGGCGTGCCTATGGTGGTTACGGACGGGTTCATCCAGGCGGAGGCGGGCAGGTCGTTGAAGCCGCAGATGGCCAGCTGCTCGGGCACGCTGATGCCGCGCCGCTGGCATTGGTAAATGGCGCCGTGCGCCAGGTCGTCGTTGCAGCAGAAGATGGCGTCCAGGTCGGGGGTCGCAGACAGCATCCGGCCCACCAGTTCGGCGCCCAGGGCGATGGTGGACGGGTCGGCCACCATCAGCTCCAGTTTGGGATCGGCCAGGCCGGCTTCGTCCATGGCCTTGCGGTAGCCCTCGGCGCGCTTGATGGTGCGCTCGTCCAGCTGCGCGCCCATGAAGCCGACGCGCTTGTAGCCCTTGTCGATCAGGTAGCGTGCCATGGTGTAGCCGGCTTGCACTTGGGAGAAGCCGACCGACAGCTGCGCCGGATCGGGCGACAGGTCCATCATCGACACCACCGGCACGCGCGAGGTGTCGAGCATCTTTTGCACGCCTTTGCTGTGTGACATGCCGGACAGCAAAATGCCGTCCGGATTGGATTGCATGTAGACGTTGAGCAGCTTTTCCTCTTCGGCGTCCGAATAGCGGGTGTTGCCGATCAGGATCTGGTAGCCGTACGGGTCCAGCGCGTCCTGTATGCCTTGCAGCACCGCCGTGAACACGGCGTTCGACAGCGACGGCACCAGCACCACGATGACGTTCGAACGCGACGAGGCAAGGGCGCGTGCGGCGCGGTTGGGAACATAGCCCAGCTCTTCCACGGCCAGCTGGACGCGCGAGCGCAGCATGGGCGATACCAACTCAGGCTGGCTGATGGCGCGCGATGCCGTCATCGTTGCGACGCCCGCGCGTGCAGCAACGGCTGCCAGGGTTACTCGGCCGCTGGCGCGGCTCTTGCCATTATGTGGTTTGGTCATCCGGTATTTTTCTTGGTTTTTGGTAGCGTTAACATCATTCTATACTGCCTGGATGTCATTTTTTAGAGCATTCTGCCAAAATCTTCTGGTTGCGGCGGGAGCGCTCGGCGCGCTGCTCGTCGCTAAGGAAGACGCGCTGGCCGCTTTTGTCGAATTCGGTCATGCGGGTGCCCGAGTCAAGCGCGGCCTGGTTGCTGCGCGCGCTGTCGCAATTGGCGGCCTGTTCAGCTTTGCGCGCCGCTTCCTGCGCCGCCTTCTGCTCGGCCGCCTGGCTTTCAGCCTTGCGCTTGGCGAACTCGGCGTTACGCTCGGCCACCGTCGGCGGGCGTTTCACCTTGGACTCGGCCGCGTCGGGCGCGTCGCCTTCGGCCGCAGGGGCAGGGGACTGGGCGGCGGGACCATAGCCCGGCGCTGCGGCGCCTTGCCCGCGCGGCTGCTTCAGGATGCGGTTCTGCGGCACCGACGGCGGCGGCGGCTGGTCGGACAGCTGCTTCATGCCCTTTTCATCCAGCCACATATATTGGGCATGGGACCAGGCCGGCAGCGCAGCCAGCGCCAGCAGTACGGAAAGCGCGCGCGCCGTTCGGTAGTGTTTCATGGTGGATAGATTCCTTTATTCCTTGCGGCAGATTTCCATGCTTTGCCTATGCTGTCAACCGGCGTTGCCAATTTTCCCCGGGGTAAAGACGTCGGACGTGACTTACTGTATAATCGACTTTTGCGCCTATAGGAAATCGTACTATGCGTTTACTTCAAAAAGCACTCACCTTCGATGACGTGCTCCTCGTCCCTGCGTACTCCAATATTCTGCCTGCGGATACGTCTCTCAAAACTCGCCTGACCCGCAACATTTCGCTGAATATTCCGCTGCTGTCGGCCGCGATGGATACCGTTACCGAAGCCCGCCTGGCCATCGCCATGGCGCAGGAAGGCGGCATCGGCATCATCCACAAGAATCTGAAGCCGAAAGACCAGGCCCGCGAAGTAGCGCGCGTAAAGCGTTTTGAAGCCGGTGTGCTGCGCGATCCGATCACGATCCCGCCGGACATGAAGATTCGCGAAGTCATCAAGCTGACGGAGCAGTATGGCATTTCCGGTTTCCCGGTAGTAGAGGGCAAACAAGTAGTTGGTATCATCACCAACCGAGATCTGCGCTTCGAACAGGAGCTGGACGCTGAAGTACGCGCCAAGATGACCCCGCGCGACAAGCTGGTGTACGTGAAAGAAGGCGCAGACACGACCGAAGCCAAACGCCTGATGAACAAGCACCGCCTGGAGCGCGTGCTGGTGGTGGACGACGCCTTCAACCTGCGCGGCCTGATTACCGTAAAAGACATCCAGAAATCGACCGAGCACCCGAACGCATCGAAAGACCAGCACGGCAAGCTGCTGGTGGGCGCCGCTGTCGGCGTGGGCGCGAAAGACGAAGAACGCATCGAGCTGCTGGTCGCGGCCGGCGTGGACGTGCTGGTGGTGGACACCGCCCACGGCCACTCGCAAGGCATCCTGGACCGCGTGAAGTGGATCAAGACCAAGTTCCCGCACGTGGACGTTATCGGCGGCAACATCGCCACCGCAGCGGCCGCCAAGGCGCTGGTGGAATACGGCGCGGACGCGGTCAAGGTCGGCATCGGCCCTGGCTCCATCTGCACCACCCGCATCGTCGCCGGCGTGGGCGTGCCGCAGATTACCGCGATCTCCAACGTGGCCGAAGCGCTGGCCGGCACCGGCGTGCCGTGCATCGCCGACGGCGGTATCCGCTTCTCGGGCGACATCTCCAAGGCGCTGGCAGCGGGCGCATCGACCGTGATGATGGGCTCGATGTTCGCCGGCACCGAAGAAGCGCCGGGCGAAGTGATCCTGTACCAGGGCCGTTCGTACAAGTCCTACCGCGGCATGGGGTCGCTGGGCGCGATGTCGGACGGCTCGGCCGACCGCTACTTCCAGGACGCCACCATGAAGGCCGACAAGTTCGTGCCTGAAGGTATCGAAGGCCGCGTCGCCTACAAGGGCAGCGTGCTGGCGATCATCTTCCAGCTGGTGGGCGGCGTGCGCCAGTCCATGGGCTACTGCGGCTGCGCCACCATCGACGAGCTGCGCGAGAAAGCGGAATTCGTCGAGATCACGTCGGCCGGCATGCGCGAATCGCACGTGCACGACGTCCAGATCACCAAGGAAGCGCCGAACTACCGTTCCGGCGACTAATCCTCTCAAACGCCGGCGGCCTACCGCCGGCGTTTTCTTATTTCCTCTTAGCTTCAGCGCTCATCCATGCATTCTAAAATCCTCATTCTCGATTTCGGTTCCCAGGTTACCCAGCTGATCGCCCGCCGCGTGCGCGACTCCGGCGTGTTCTCCGAAGTCTACCCGTACGACATCGGCGACGACTTCGTGCGCAACTACGGCGCCTCCGGCGTGATCCTGTCGGGCAGCCACAACTCCACGCTGGAAGGCGACTCGCCGCGCGCGCCGCAAGCCGTGTTCGAGCTGGGTGTGCCGGTGCTGGGCATCTGCTACGGCATGCAGACCATGGCAGCCCAGCTGGGCGGCAAGGTCGAGAACGGCCTGGTGCGCGAGTTCGGCTACGCCGAAGTGCGCGCCCGCAACCACACCAAGCTGCTGGACGGCATCAACGACTTCGTCACGCCGGAAGGCCACGGCATGCTGAAAGTGTGGATGAGCCACGGCGACAAGGTGCTGGACATGCCGCCAGGCTTCAAGCTGATGGGCGACACGCCAAGCTGCCCGATCGCCGCCATGGCCGACGAAGAGCGCAATTTCTACGGCGTGCAGTTCCACCCGGAAGTGACGCACACCGAGCAGGGCAAGGCCATGCTGGGCCGCTTCGTGCACGAGATCTGCGGCTGCAAGTCCGACTGGAACATGCCGGACTACATCTCCGAAGCCGTGGAAAAGATCCGCGCACAAGTAGGCAGCGATGAAGTGATCCTGGGCCTGTCGGGCGGCGTGGACTCGTCCGTGGCCGCCGCGCTGATCCACCGCGCCATCGGCGACCAGCTGACCTGTGTGTTCGTCGACCACGGCCTGCTGCGCCTGAACGAAGGCGAAATGGTGATGAATATGTTCGCCAAGAACCTGGGCGTGAAGGTGATCCGCGTGGACGCCACCGACCAGTTCATGGGCCACCTGGCCGGCGTGACCGATCCCGAGCAGAAGCGCAAGATCATCGGCCGCGAATTCGTGGAAGTGTTCCAGGTGGAGTCGGGCAAGCTGGTCAACGCCAAGTGGCTGGCGCAGGGCACCATCTATCCGGACGTGATCGAATCGGCCGGCAAGGGCAAGAAGGGCCAGACCATCAAGTCGCACCACAACGTGGGCGGCCTGCCGGACACCATGAAGCTCAAGCTGCTGGAGCCGCTGCGCGAACTGTTCAAGGACGAAGTGCGCAAGCTCGGCGTGGCGCTGGGCCTGCCGCATGACATGGTCTACCGCCACCCGTTCCCTGGCCCGGGCCTGGGCGTGCGCATCCTGGGCGAAGTGAAGAAGGAATACGCCGACCTGCTGCGCCAGGCCGACGCCATCTTCATCGAAGAACTGCGCAACACCCCGTACGAGTTCGTGGCCGGCCAGGCTGTGAACACGGAAGAGCTGCCGAAGAACTGGTACGAGGCGACGTCGCAAGCGTTCGCGGTGTTCCTGCCGGTGAAATCGGTGGGCGTGATGGGCGACGGACGTACCTACGAATACGTAGTGGCGCTGCGCGCCGTGCAGACGCAAGACTTCATGACCGCGCACTGGGCGCACCTGCCGCACTCGCTGCTGGGCAAGGTGTCCAACCGCATCATCAATGAAGTGCGCGGCCTGAACCGCGTGGTGTACGACATCAGCGGCAAGCCCCCAGCGACCATCGAGTGGGAGTGAGTTGCAATTACATTAATATTGCATGTTGGCTCACTTGAAGGATTTAAGGCCCTGTTTTTACAGGGCCTTTTTCTTATATTCCCCGATCCGAGTCCCCGGTTTTTCCTCCCCTTAGCCCGACAGCATTAAGATCACTATCCGCCCCCGTGGCCATTGCTACCGTGCGCGGCGCGGAACATGGCGATGGCCGACCTGCTATAGGAAACAAGCGGGCGGACCGGAGAGGATCGGGCACGTTCAGAACCGCCTTCGCGTGCAATTGACGCAACAGGGCCTCGATTTGGGCGATGGCATGGGCGGGCCCGGCTTCGTAATGGAGCTTGCTTAACGACTTTTGATTCGTCTTGTCGGCCATGATCGTGGCTTCGACACGGCGGACTTCCGGGCTCAACAGCGTGCGAAGCGGCGATGATCCTACAACCATGAGCCGATCTTCGGCCGAACCGTCGACGCTTTCAACAAGGGCCTGTGGTGCAAACTGATGGCAGCGGGCCACAAGGGCCGCGCTGAACAGCGCCTCCTTGTTCTCGAAGTGCCGATAGATGCTTAGCTTGGAAATCTTCGCCCGCTGGGCGACCTTATCCATTGTCGTCGCTTGAAAACCCAGTTCCCCAAAGCGTTCGTACGGAGCGTCGACTATCGTTTGGCCTCGGGCCTCGTTGGCGGGCCGGCCGCGCCGCCCCTAGCTGTTTTCGGTCACGATAATTTAAGTACTTGACAGTATTTAAATTCGTCAATTATGATACCGTTCAGTATTCAAAATGCGCAAGCCAATGGCTAGTACGCCCGGCGATATCCCCCTCCATCCACAACACGGAGCCCATCACTATGAATGACGTCATCATCATCGGCGGCAGTTTTGCCGGCCTCGCCGCCGCGCTGCAGCTCGGTCGTGCCCGCCGCAAGGTCACCGTTCTCGATACCGGCCTGCCACGCAATCGCTTTGCCAGTCACTCGCATGGCCTGCTCGGCCACGATCACAAGCCACCACTGGACATCTTGGCCGAGGCGCGGCAGCAACTGGCGCGTTATCCCACGATCAGGCTGGTCAGTGCCCGTGCCGACAGTGTCTCCGGCGCCATCGATGATTTCTCCGTCCTCACTGGTGATTGCGAAAGCCATGGGGCGCGCCGCCTGATCCTGAGCTATGGCGTCGCCGACCAGATGCCTGATGTTCCGGGCTTTGCCGAATGCTGGGGCACGTCCATCGTGCCCTGTCCCTATTGCGACGGCTTTGAAATCGCCGGCCGGCATTGGGGCTTCGTCTGGTCCGGCCCGCAGTCGCACCAGTCTGTCAGGCTGTTCCAACATTGGACCGACAAGTTGACTGTCTTCGCCGATGGTCATGACATTCCGCCCGATATCCAGGCCGATCTGGCGCACCGCAAGATACCTGTCGTCGATGGCCGGATCGTAGAGATCGCCCATCACAAGGGGCATATCACCACAGTCAATCTCGATACCCGCCGCAATATCGCGGTTGACGTCCTGTTTGCCCAACCGCGCAACAGGCCGTCCGCAGGCCTGCATGAATCACTGGGCCTCGCCACGGTGGATACACCTGCCGGCATCGGCCTCAAGGTCGACGAACGCCGCCAAACCAGTATGCCCGGCATCTACGCCGCTGGCGACCTCGCCACGCCACTCCTGCCTTCGGTCACAGTTGCATCATCGCAGGGCGCGATGGCGGGTATCTTCGCCCAGCAATCGATGCTGGTTTGAGAGTTGAGAGTCCTTTCCCCGCGTGCCGCAGGCCGCCATATCGTGAAGATTGCGGGCCGGTGTCACGAAGAACCGTTTGGCCGGCTGACCCGCACCGGCGCCTGAGGAAACGCACTTGTCCGCAACCCGTGAAGCTGAAGTCAGCATCAGCATCTTTGTCCATCCGCTTTTAGAGAAACCTGACCCACATGGACTTTAAACACGTCACCTTTGACCTGCCACACGGCACCTTTCACGCGCTGCAGGGTGGTGATCCCACTGGTCAGCCGACACTTGTCTTGCACGGCTTCCCCGACCATCCGCCGACAGCGATGCCCTTCCTTGCCGAGCTCGGTCGCCGTGGACGTCACGTCGTCGCCCCCTGGCTTCGCGGATACGCCCCGTCCCCAACGGCGGGGCCGTTCGACATGGCCGCCCTTACCGGTGACGTGCTCGCGTTGATCGACCGCTGGTCTCCCAGGCGAGCCGTAGAATTGATCGGCCACGACTGGGGCGGCGCGATCACATATGATGTCTGCGTCGCCGCGCCGGAGCGGATTGAACGCGCCGTAACGCTGGCATTCCCCCACCCACTGACGTTTCTGAGCCAGCCGCGCCTCGCTCAGCTACGCCGGAGCTGGTACATGGGGCTCTTCCAACTGCCGGGAAGCGGCTGGATCGTCAGCGCCCGAGATCTCGCCCTCATCGACCACCTATGGCGTCAGTGGTCGCCCGGCCTCTCGCTCGAGCCAGCTCTCCAGGCGGAGCTACACGAGACCCTGCGGGCGAGTATGCCTGCGCCCTTGCGCTACTACCGGGGCCTGCTGCGACCCGGCATGCTTGGGGCGATGCGTCGCCTATCTCAGCCGATCACAACGCCCCTGCTGCAGCTCCACGGTTCCGACGATGGCTGCATCTTACCCCAACAGGTCAATGACAGACATCGGTTCGCCGGTCCGCACGCGCTGGAAGTCGTCCCCGGCGTCGGTCACTTCCTGCACATCGAGGCCCCCGTGGCGATCGCGGAGCTGATTGCGGCATGGGCTGAGCAGCGCCCTTTGCCCTACGCCTCGATCAAAAGGTAGCAAGTTAAGGCAACTAGTTGAGAACGAATCAGAACAAGGATTTGACATGGCAGAGAGTAATACCTATCAGGTCGCCGACTGGAATGGCGAAAGTGGGGAGCGCTGGGTCGCCAACCAGGCCCGGCTCGACGCTATGGCGGCGCTGTTCGGCCAGGCTGCGATCGAAGCCGTCGCACCCGGGACGGGCGAGCGCGTGCTGGACGTCGGCTGCGGCGCGGGCGCGTCGAGTTTGGCTCTGGCCGCCCGCGTCGGGGCGTCGGGGCAGGTGCTGGGCTTGGACATCTCCGAACCGCTGATCGGCCGGGCGCGCGCGCTTGCGTCACCGGATACGCCGGTCCATTTCCAAGTGGCCGACGCCAGCAGCGCCGAGCTGCCCGAGGGCGCGTTCGACATCCTGTTCTCCCGTTTCGGGGTGATGTTCTTCGACGATCCGACAAGGGCGTTCGCCCATATGCGACGCGCGCTCCGGCCGGGTGGGCGGGTCGCTTTCGTCTGCTGGCGCGGCGCGGCCGAGAACGATTGGGTGCGCCTGCCAATGGATGCGATCAAAGGCATCGTCCCGTCGATCGCGCCGCCCGATCCCGAAGCCCCCGGTCCATTTTCGTTCGGCGACCGGGGGCGGGTGGCGCGCATCCTGATGGCGGCTGGCTTCGCGGATATCGCTATCGCGCCTTTCGATGCTCCCATCCCGTTGGGCGAGGGCGGAACGCGGGACGCAGCGATCGACGACGCGGTGAAAATGGCGCTCGAAGTAGGGCCGCTGTCGCGCGCGCTCGCTGATCAGGCCGACGACATCCGCGCCCGCGCCTCGTCCGCGGTTCGTACCGCCTTCTCTGGCTACGCCGGAGAGCGGTCAGTGATGATCGACGGCGCGGCGTGGATCGTCATGGCGCGCAATCCGGAAAACTGACAGGGACTAACAGCGGAGACGCCAACGCTCGGTGGAGCGGGGCGTCTTGGCGGGTCAGTTGGGCCAGAGAGACCGTATTCACCGACGGTCTTGGTATCGGAGAGCGCGGCGTGGCGCTCTGCTAAACTCCTGCTGTTGTATGATGAATTGTTGCGCTCAACGTTGTTTTTCGAAGGCGTTCGATGAATTGATGCGATGGTATTTTTGATGGTATCGAACTCGGATTGACTGAAATTCACGCATGAAATCAATGGCTTCAGGCTGTGATTGATAATCGAGTGGGAGTAGGGTTGCTGCATGGAAATGTAAATTTCCGTGATTGATTAAAACTGGAGCCCTGCAACCTGTGCAGGGCTTTAATTTTGGTATTTAAAGAATTCAGGTTATAGCATGATCCCGGCCACAGGCGACCGCACCGACTAGCGCGCAGCGGTCGCAAGCTGGTCTGATGCCTATGCCCGCGTGACGGCCGGGCTTACTTGCCGCGGCTGGATGTCAGGTTTGCATTGATCCACGTGACCACGTCGGTAACCGGAAGGCCGCGTTGGCTGTTGAACGTGCCGCTCTTGTTCCAAGCGAAACCTCGTCCTTGGGCAAAGGCAGCACGATATTTGCTCATCATATTGTGCGGGTCGCGGGCCAGTTCGCCGAGCAAATACTCCTCACTCCATTCCGAACGGCTAAAGGGCCGGCCAAGGGACGCTTCCAACTTGTCGGCGACCTCGCCATAAGTCACTGTGTCGCCGGCCAGAAAGACAATCTCGTTCCGAATTCTAGGTTTCTCGAACACGATTTCGGCAGTCAGCATCCCGATATCATCGGGAGTCGTCAGCGTCACTGCGGTGCCGAGGCTGCCCAGTGCATGGATTGCGTCGTTGCGCAGGTCGACAACGCCGAATTCGGGCTCAAACAGGTAGCTCATGAACATACCTGTCGAGATAATGACCCACTCAGTCTGGTGCTGACTGCGCAAAAGCTCCCGCACGTCCAACTGTGCGTCGAAAATGTCTTGCGGACTGCCGCGTCCGATGACATCAAAGTCGACGCCGAACTGCCACGGAAAATATCTTGGGATTCGCGCCTGCAAGGCAGCGCGCGCTAATTTCATCGGCGTGTCGATCCCGGCAGCGTAACCGGCGCAACCGATAACTGTGTCATATCGTGCGAATACTTCGGCAAGTTCGTCAACGGAGCTCTTCACAAGATCGCCCACGACGATCTCGATACCAAGTTCCCGAATCTCTGTGATGTCACGTCGCTTGTCCGGTGCGGTGGACTCAACGGCGCTTGCGCGTAGCAGGACGCTGATCTTCACACCGTCGATGCTCTTCGCGCCGCGTGCAAGACTGCGCAGCACTGGTAGGCCAAGTTCTCCGGCGCCGAGCACGAGAATATTGTGAGACATGGCGTTAGGGTCCGCTGGGTTCACCGTGAGAGGTACATGCAGTTGGCGATCTTGATTGGACATTCTTGATTACTCCTGATGACTTATGTGACTGCACTGTAGCAACACGGATGACGCAGAAAAAGTGGCCCTAGAGGTTTTCATCATGCAGAAAAGGCGAACAATCTTGCGGTATAGTTCGGTTTTCTATATCGGTATCAGGGCAAGAAATGGATCGCGTTCAGGCAATGCAAGTTTTCCTTCGCGTGGTTGAAAGCAAGAGTTTTGTCCGAGCGGCAGAGACCTTGGGCCTACCGGCATCATCAGTTACCGGCATCATCAAGAGGCTGGAAAAACATCTGCAGACACGCCTGCTTAACCGTTCCACCAGAAACCTTAGCTTGACGCCAGAGGGGGAGCGGTACTTTTACCGCTGCCGCGAGATACTTGATCTCATTGACGATACGGAAGCCAGCCTGCATGGGGCGATGGAGCATCCGCAAGGGCGACTGAGGGTCGATATGCCGGGCGGCATTGCGCATGCCGTTATCCTGTCGCAGTTGGAGCAATTCCAGCAACGCTACCCCGATATCTATCTAATGATCGGCATAAATGATCGTCAGGTGGACCTGATTCAGGACGGAGTCGACTGCGTGATCCGTACCGGAAGACTGCATGACTCGACGCTGGTCGCGCGCCGCTTGGGTGAGCTGCGGTGGATTACTTGCGCGGCGCCGTGCTACCTGGATGAGAAGGGTATTCCCGAGGATCTGGAGGCTTTGCAACGGCACCGGGCGGTACACTACTTTTCCAGTACGACGCGTCGGGATGGCGAACTGCATTTCGTGGAGGGCGGGGACAGCGTCACTGTTCCAGTTCCCGGGACGGTTGCAGTTAATGAGACTGGGTTGTACATCAAGCTTGGCCTTGACGGAGTCGGCTTGATGCAGTTGGCTGAAATTTTAGTGGCGGACCATTTGCGAAGCGGAAAATTAGTCGAGGTGCTTCCTGATATGCGGCCCGCACCTGTGCCGATATCACTCGTTTATCCCCATCACCGCTTTCTCTCTCCGGCCATGCGAGCGTTCGCCGATTGGACGGCCGAGTTGTTCAGTAATGTTAGTTAAGGCGCGAAAAGCGGACATAGCTGTAGGGTCTAGATGATCAGTTGCCACAAGAAATGGCAGTAGCTTTCAGCGTAAAATGACAGCGCTAGTTCGCCCGACGTGGCGACACTTTTGCATGATTGTGTAACGACCCACTGAATTCCTGCTCGCGTCATAATTGAGGAAATTATCAGTGAGTACGAAGATGGACGAAGAAGTGAAACGCGGACACCATCCGCCCCTCCGACTCGCTCCGGAACTTCTGCCAAGCGCATAAACGGGAAAGAAGCTCATCAGCCACGGCTGGTCCTGCGGCCCGCAGCACTGCACTGGGCAAGCCGGTGCGTTGAAGCTGGACCTCGAGCGCGGCCTGGCAAGCCCTGAACGGTCGGGTGATGCGTTTGCGCAGCATTGCCGAGCCGGTGCGCCCCATGCTGGGCGGTCTGGTGGTAACCGGCCCGATGGCTCCGCCGTTTCCACCGGTGACTTGTGCCGGTGGTTCGATTCCGCCCCGGGCCACCAGAATTTCCAGTCAAAATGGCGACCTTCACAGGTCGGCGTTTTGCATTCTGACCCTGGCCCCCCTCTGGGATATAGAAAAGCCATTGCCGACACCATGGATACGACCTACAGTGAATTGCGGGAGGCTTGCCGCCTCCCACAGCATTGCCTTGCTGAGAGCTGGGCACACTGCGACTGGGAGGATGCGATCATGGTACGAGCAGACTGGCGGCTGGAAGGCGAATGGGTCAAGAACTGCAACTGTGCGTTTGGATGCCCGTGCGATTTCAATGCACGCCCCACCAATGGAGAATGCAAAGGCCTTCTCGGGATGCGGATTACGAAGGGAAATTTTGAGTCGACCGATCTTGGCGGCCTGAGTTTTTTCGTTACAGTCCACTTTCCCGGGCCATTACACGAAGGCAACGGCGAGGCGCAAGCGATCATCGATGAGCGCGCCACACCGGCGCAACGCGAAGCATTGTTTGCCATCCTGTCCGGGAAAAACTCTGCGGAAGGAACGTTGTTCCATATTTTCAGCCTGATCGTGGCGACAATGCATGAGCCGATCTTTGCGCCCATACACTTCGAGTTCGACAAGCTCGCCAGGGTCGCGGGCATCGACATTCCGGGCGTGCTCACAACCGAGGTAGAACCGATCAAGAACCCCGTGACGGGCGCCCCGCACCGCATTCAAGTCGTCATGCCAGAAGGGTTCGAGCACCGGGAGGGCGAAGTCGCCTCAGCGAATATCCACAGCACTGGCGCCATCAGGTTCGATACCAGGGGAACGCACAGTACGCTGGCCGATGTCGTGCAAACGCCGCATGGCGTGGAAGCGTAGATGAAGCGCGCTCGTGGGCGCGGCAATGGCTTGGTAGAACGAGCCTTGCGGTACGATCGCCTCCTCGTGATTGCAGGCGTGTTGGCCGTTATCGTGCTGTCGTGGACCTATCTGCTGGCCGGCGCAGGCACCATGCAGGAGATGGATGGCATGCTGATGCCCATGAGCTCGGGCCCGTGGACACCCGGCCATGCCCTCGTTATGTTGCTTATGTGGACTGTGATGATGGCGGCCATGATGCTGCCGAGCGCCGCATCAATGATCCTGTTCTACACCGCGATTGCACGCGGCCGTGACACAAGCGGCATGCCGACCGCGCGTTCGGGGATCTTCGCCGCCGGCTATGTCGCGATCTGGACCGCCTTCAGCCTCGCCGCGGTTGCGCTTCAGTATGGCATGGAGCGGCTTGCCCTGCTCTCGCCCATGATGGAGACGACAAGCAAGACCCTGGCCGGTGGAATACTGATCGCGGCAGGCCTCTATCAATGGTCGCCGCTTAAGAAGACTTGCCTGCAAAGCTGTCGTTCCCCCCTGGAATTCGTGCTGAGCCATTGGCGATCCGGCGCGCGTGGCGCGTTCGTGATGGGAGTGCTGCATGGCGTCTACTGCGTGGGCTGTTGCTGGATGCTGATGCTACTGCTCTTTGTCGGCGGCATCATGAACCTGGGCTGGATTGCCGGGCTGGCCATCCTGGTTCTGGCCGAGAAGCTTGTTCCCGCAGGCTACTGGATCGGCCGCGGTGCGGGAGTTTTACTGATCGGGTGGGGCATTGCCACACTGTTGTATGCCGGTGCGACCGGGCCCGGCATGCTGGCGTTGCCGTTTCATCTCTAGAATCCTACTGTCCGGTTCATCTCCGCGCAGGGCGTTCTCGCAAGCGTAGAATCAGAATGTCACAAGGAGTTGAATCGCGCGAAGCAGTCCTTTAAAGATGTGGGGCAACTCCATGCATTCACGCTAGGTGAGGAGCGTCATCATGTTCAGCAAAGATCGGTTCATACAGGATTGCAGGACTGCGGTGGTCGAGGGTCAGGGAGCCATTCGAGAAATCGTGGAAGAAGCGGTTTCCAATAGAGCAAAAGTAATGGCAGAGCTCGGCGAACCTCGGTGTGCAGGTATCACTACGCTATATCGGGCGCATGACTTGACCATTCTCCAGTTCACTTGGGCACCGTATATGGTGCTCATGCCGCATAACCATCAAATGTTTGCGGTAATTGGCATCTATTCAGGCAGAGAAGACAATATATTCTGGCGCAGGAAAGAAATGATCATCGAGGCGGCAAGCGCAAGATCGCTTGGGCCAGGTGACGTTGTGGCGCTTGGGCGGGATACCATCCATTCAGTTCTGAATCCAATCAGCAAGATGACATCGGCGATACATGTTTATGGCGGGGATTTCTTCGCTCCGGATGAGCCCAGAAGCGAATGGGAACACGAGACACTAGTCGAACGCCCTTGGGATGTCGAGAGAGTGAAAATGCTGTTCCGCGATGCAGAGCAAAGATTCAACGCTGTGAAAAGGTGGTCGCCTGGTCTTGCTTAAGGGCGGGCGCGCGACCTGTATCGCAGCGGGCCCACGTGTTGCAGTCCGTCTCGCAAATGCGCTGTCTGGCGGCCTCTTTTTACCTCTCGTCACACTTCCCGATGGTGCGGCAAGGAAACTTGATACAGTGAAGTAATGAATCGCATCACAGGTACGAAATCGTCACTCACAGTTAACATGAAGGAGGATTCATGCAGTTTATGAAGTATCTCGTCACACCTGCCGCCGTCGCTGTTGCACTTTGGTTTCCCTGCCTTAACGCCTCGGCGAGTACGGTCAATGAAGCCAATCAATTGGCCAGGGAAGCGATACAGCGGACGATGAAGGATCTGCGAATTCCTGGCTTGCAGATTGCGGTCGTCAAAGATGGTCAGGTTGTTTTGTCAGAAAGCTATGGCTTGGCCAACGTCGAGAACCGCGTACCTGTCACTCATGCGACGCTGTTTCCCATCAATTCCGCGACAAAAACGTTTACCGGCGTCGCCATGATGCAGTTGGTCGAAGCCGGACTGGTAGAGCTCAACGCCCCTGCCTCGCGCTATCTGGATGACCTGCCTGAGGCTTGGCGGAGCATTCGCATCCGTCAACTACTAGGGCATACGTCAGGCCTGCCCGACATCGTCGATCAGAAGGGCCTGATTGGAGGCGGGAGTGAGCGCGATGCCTGGAAGGCGGTCAAGATGCGCCCGATGGATGGGCCCGTTGGCGATAGGTTTGCCTACAATCAGACCAATTATGGGCTGCTGGCGCAGATCATTGCCAAGCAAGGGAAAATCCCGTATGAGCAATATCTCGCAGAGCATCAGTTCGCGCCGGCAGGCATGCCTTTATCGACTTTTGGCGATAGCTATGATCTGGTTCCCAACGCCGCGACAATTTATAGCTACTCACCACGTGGAACCATGGCGAGAGACGATGACAATCGCTTGTCCCGTTGGATTTACGATATGCCTTATAGCCTTTGGGCTGGTGGCGGAATCCAAACCACCGCGGATGAAGTAGCGCGCTGGATCATCGCGCTGTCCAACGGCAAGCTAATTAGAGCAGCCAATGTCGAGCGCATGTGGACGCCAGAAAAGCTGAACAGCGGAGCTGACGGAGCCTGGGCAGCCGGATGGCCGGTACTGCAAACCTCGCCCAACTTGCAAGTGGCAGGGATCGGTGGCGCTCGTGCCGCCTTTTTCGTCTATCCGGATGATCGACTGGCGGTCGTTGTGCTTACCAATCTCGCGGGCGCGAATCCCCAGCGCTTTATCCCACAGATAGCCAGGTTCTACAAATCTCCGTAGCCGAGTGTCTCAAAAAAGGTCAACCCCTCATCCGCTGGTGCGCTACGGGGTGCCACGGTGATGGACCGGACGCGGGGCATGTGGGGGGCGCAAACGAGTATTGCATTATTTGCAATCCAACAAGTAAAATAGGTCCCTTCATAAGTCATTGAAGGATCTCCCGATGCAGCGATTCCTTGGCCTGTGCGCCGCTTTCCTGATGTTGTGTATTGGTCCACTCGTGCATGCGGAGCAGCAGCCTGAGATTGCCGTAGCAGTGGACGTGCGCCATGTGGCGAAAGACCTGTGGCGCGTGGATTACCGTTTCGCGCAAGCCGTGACGGCGGTCAAACTGCATTCCATAGGCGCGTTCCGCAAGCAGGAGTGGAAAGTGCTCACGCCCGGCATGGCCATGACATCTGGAGCGGACTTCGATGTCATTGCGTCGAAAGGCAAGCCGTTCAAGACTGCCAGCGTGCAGATCAGGACTTTCGACGGCTGGTCGCCCAAGGAATATGTCTCGTTCAACCGTTTCAGTGATGGCGGGACGTCGGTCTACCTCGGCCATCTGCAAGGCGACGTCGAACAAGGCGACAAGACGCTCTCCATGCACACCGATTTCAGCTTCGCTGGCCTGGCGCAGGAGAACGTGATCGCGCCGCCGGCCAACCGGCTGAAGCCGGGTGGGCAGCGTGGCTATGCCTACTTTGGACCGGCGCAGGCCATCCTTGCCGGTGCGGTGAAGGTCGTGATCGATCCCAAGGCCCCGCAGTGGCTGCGCGAAACCATACTTGACGTCGGTGCAAAAACGTCCGGGTACTACGAGAAGGCCTATCAGCGCCAGTTGAAGGACGAGCTGCTGATCATGGTCGCTATTGGCAACGTCGAATCGCCGGGCTTTTCGATGAAAGGGGGCGCCATCATGGGCGCAGGCCAGGTTTCTTACCTGATGGAAGGCAAGCAAGTGCAGCTTGACCATCCGAAACTGCGCGAGTACGCGACCAAAACCGTAGCACACGAGATGGCGCACATCTGGCAAATGGCGGTTGCCCGCGGCGGCCTGGGCGACGACCAGGGGCCGTGGATCCACGAGGGCGGCGCCGAGGCCATGGCACTTGACGCCCTGGCCCAGACTGGCTTGTTCAGCGAGGAAGCAGTGAAAGCCTACCGCGCGAAGCAAGCTGCGGCCTGTGAGAAACTGGGCGGTGCCGTCGATACCTTTGACGGCATCTATGCCTGCGGGCTGATGCGCTTCGACAAGCTGGGCGTCGGCATCGTCCCGCTTTGGCGCGCCATGATGGAGACAACCGAAGCAACGGGCGCTGCCTATTCCCAGCAGATGATCGACACTATCGTGGCTGCGAAATAGCTGTATCGGTGCGTGAGGACGAATACGAACTCGGGCACGAGAGGTCTTAGTTTCTCGAGCGGCATCTGATTCCCCTTCCCCTCGGAGTTGCTGAGCAGGTCAGCTGTCCAGTCTGCAAACGGTCCGCCACCGGATCTCGGCTACCTGCGTCCAAGCCTAGGCCGTTAAGACACAACTTGATGTCAGGCTACAAGCTGCTGTCAGCCCTGCCTTTCGCCTACGGGAGTGGAGCGAGGCGAATTAGCTGGGCGGCCGCGATGGGTGCACCGCCGCAGCGATTGTCAGTGGGATGCCGCGCCGGGCCGCCGGCAGAGGGCGCTGACGGGATTCGGCCCCTTCGCCGTGAGCACGCCCAGGCGGTACGGAATCTTGATGTAATCATTTACGCGCACTGCAGGGTCATTTCCCTGGAAGAGGTACTCCAGCGGCTGGCAAGGGTCGATTGTCATCGTTTGATCGGTATTGGTCCGCACCAGTTCGCCGTGCGAAATCCCTTCCGACCAGATCCGTTCCACGTTATCGCGCGTCGCGAAAGCGTTCATCGGCGCGGACGAGAAGGGCTCCCATTTTCCGTCCAGGCTATCGCTCTTCCAGATCCGGAAGTAGCGTCCCGCAGGCGATATTGCCTCCACCAGCGTGATGTAAGTATTCGTGTTGGCGATCTTGTAGGTATTGCTTGCCTCGAATACGTCTTCCTTTTTTTCGGACATGACAGCGACAGTGTTGCGGAAGCCATTCGGGAACTGGCTCAACCCGGTTTCGGACCGCAGCAATCGTCCGTTATCGTCGGTACTGAACAGGTAGCATTTTTTATCATCGCAGATCACCCAGAAATCCAGCCAGCCGGCGCCCTGCGGAGCCTTGACGATGTCGGGTTCGACTGGAAAGAACTTTTTCGGTGCGCTCCACGACAGCGGATCGCCGATATCTTTCGAGGTTGAATACAGCGGATCGGCGCCTTGATAGACGAGATACCAGGTCTTCTGCGGAGCGAAATAGAATACTTGCGGCGCTGCGCGATAGCCTGGCCCCATGGGGGACTTGTCAAGCGGGACTATTTTCGCTGCCGGCGCGTTCGACCAGCTGTCGAAGCTGGTGTACCCAAGGCCCCAGCCAGCAGACCCGGCGGTTGTGATAAAAGCGTGATATTTTCCATCCACGTAAACAATCGAAGGATCTTTCACGCCGTAGATTGTCTGGTTGGGATCCGCCTGAGGCGAAATCAGCTGCGAACTGGAAGTCCAGTTAAACGCCAGTTTGGCAGGCTCCGTCATGCTGTTGGCAATTGCGTTGTCGCCACCCCATCCTGCGAAGGCAGCCAACAGGCTCACACCCGCGCTGCATTTTTTTAGCTTCATTAATGTCTTCCTCGATTGGCACGTCCGAAAATACTTCGGAATGGAGCATAGACCGAGTTGCGTGCGGACGAATAAGACAGAATGCAGAGACTTGGCTACTCTGCTGATTCATGAACGAAGTGTGCCAAAAGTGTTATGCCGCCCGGGCCCGCATTGGCCAGGCGGGCAGCACAGGGATGCGGGAATAGAAATAAACGCCCGAGTGCTTCAACCATCTGCACGCCGCCAGCATTTTCAGGATAGTCGCTGGCGGCGCCTGCGCCGACTTAACCCATCTTTAAGCGGAATCACGGACTCAGGTCTGCCGTGGAGGCAAGCTACTTGCGTTTGGGCGGTGCCACCGCCAGCGGCCGCACCGTCTCGAGCAGGCTGACTAACGTCTTGCCTGGTTCTTCCCACGGGATCATGTGAGCGGAATGCTCGAACCATATGCCGCTCTTGTAGGGCGCCTTGACCCGCTTGAGCCACTGGTCGGTTGGCGCCGATGGCGTGGTGTAATCGTTGCGACCCATGAACATCACGACCGGGATGGGGAAGCTGCGCACGTTGCGGTAGTCGACCCTGAGAAACTCCGGAAGCAAACGGCCGAGCGAGAACATATTGCCGGCGTTAATGGCGTGGACGTCGCAGTCGTTATACTCTGGCGACAATTTGCCGGCGGCGAAAAAATAGTTCGAACTGTCGCGATAGGCACTCAAGCCACCGTAATATTGCGCCCAGGTACGTGCCGTGACGATACGCTCGCGGGTGAGCGGCTGGTCGCCAGGATAGGGCGCGATGGACGCCAGTTCTGCGACGGCCTTCCCGTTGTTGTGCGCCTTCGATTGCTCGACCGCGTAGTCAAAGCTGATGCGTTCATTCTCTTGGGTGCTGATCACCTGGCCAATGCCGACGTAAGCATAGAAAAGGTCCGGCCTCTTCAACGCCGCGCCCATGCCGATCACTGTGCCCCAACTGTGGCCCATCAGGATGACCTTGTCCTTGTGGTAGCGGGTCTTGATGTGTTGCGCAACTTCGATCGCATCGTCGATATAGCGCGGGATGTGGATGCTGTCACCGAGCGCATCCGGCGCGGTTTCATTGAAGGTCTTGCCGGCCCCGCGCTGGTCATAATTGACGATGGTGAAGTATTCTTCCAAAGGACGCTGGAACTGCCAGATGGCTGGAATGAGCGGCGAGGCCGGACCGCCGTGGATGAACAGGATCACAGGGTTGCTCTGTTCCTGCCCGCGCACGTTGATCCATTGATCGATGCCGCCGATTTTGGTCTTGTAGGCGTCCTGCACGCCGGACGGCGCGACGATGCGGCCCAGGTCCTTGATCACTTCTCGCGCCTTGGCATATTCCGCCTGGCTCTTGCACTCCTGCGCCCACGCACCGGCGCACAGCGACGCCAGCAGGACGCCAGCCATCAGAATTTTTTTCATCGACGCACAACCTTGGACATGAAGAGGATGCAATTCTAGTCCGAATTGCCCGTGAGCGCCGTCGTGAGTGGTTAACGCGACAGCGCCCCACCTGCCGCCAGGCAGGACGGGGCGCCTGATGGGAGGATCAGAACTTGTACTGCAGGTTCGCAAACATCGAGCGGCCGCGCGGATCGCCGTAGGTCGGGTCCCAGGTCACTTCGAAGTAGCGCGACTGGTTGGTGAACGGCGGCGGCGTATCGAACATATTGATCACGCCGGCGCGCAGCTTGAGCTGCTTGGTGAACGCATAGCTGCCGGTCAGATCCCACAAGGAATAGGCCTTCACGTCGCGGTCGTTCCAGCCTGGGTCAGCGAGGCCAGGGATGTTCTGGTCGCGGTAGCTGGAGAAGAAGGTGTTGCCCAGGCTCAGATTGACGGCGCCCAAGGTCCAGTCGACATTGAGCTTGTGGCGCCAGCGCTGCACGGCCTTGTCGTCGCGGAACACGCCCAGGCCATCGGCCATCGGCGAATTGGGATCGGACTGGAACTTGTACTGGGTGATCAGCGTACCGTTCAGGCTGGCGCTGAAGCGGCCCAGCGAAGTAGCGTCGCCATACCAGTTCAGCGCAATATCGAGACCGGAGGTGTTGAGTTTGCCCCGGTTCTCCTTCTTGAACTGCAGGTAGGACACGAAGCCATCCTCGTCACGCACCACGATTTCCGGATCGTTGTAGTAGATCGGGTTGTCGAACACGGTCTGCTCGCCGATTTCCGAGATGATGTCGGTCTTGCGGATGATCCAGTAGTCCAGGCTGGCGTTCCAGTTCCTGTTCGGCTCCAGGACCAGGCCGGCCGAGAACTGCTTGGATTTTTCCGGCTTCAGCAACGGGTTGCCGTAACGGTCCAGATCGAACTGGGCAATTTCGCCCGACACCGGGTCGTTCACGAAGCTGGCCGTGGTGCCCGAACGCACCGGCAGGAACAGTTCGGCGATCGACGGTGCACGGAAGCCGGTGCCGAAGGAGGCGCGGCCCAGCACCGCCTTGTTCGGACGGTAGCTGATGGCGACTTTCGGATTGGTGGTGGTCAGTTTCGGCGTGGTGACATTGGTCAGCGGATCATGCACGCCCTTGTAGCGGTCGTGGCGGATGGCGAACTGGCCTTCCCATTCCTTGCTGAACGGCGCGTTGATCTCGGTGTAGATGCCGGCGATGTCGCGCGAGTTGGACGAGTCGGCCAGCAGTTCGTCGGAGCTGGCGCGGTCGCCCTGCACGTCGTTGGTGCGCAGCGCGTCGGTGGAGCTGAACGCGGTCTTCTCGCGCCGCAGTTCGGCGCCCACCGCCAGCATCACATCGCCGCCGGCCAGTGCCATCAGCGGGCGGGTCAGCTTGCCGTCGAAGCTGTCGCTGGTGCCTTTGGACATGCGCGCCGCGCCGTGGATCTTGATCGAGTCCATGAACTTGCGGCCCGCGTCGTCCGTGGCCGGGACGAAGGGGTTGTACTTGCCGCTGGCAATGCCGGCCAGCATTTTGCTGCGCGAAACCCAGCCGTCGATGTCCAGGTCGGTGGCCTTGTTGACGCTGTGGTTGTAGGCCGTATCGTATTCCCAGTCGCCCACCTTGCCGGTCCCGCCCAGTACGAAGCGCGAGGCCTTGCTGGTGACCTCCGAAGTGCGCCGGCCGGCGTCCGACAGGCGGAAGCGGAAGTTGACCGGGGTGGTGATGCCGGTCTTGGCTTGCAGGTCCGCCGGCAGGGAGATGCCCGTGCTGGCGCCGTTGATGGCGCCGGAGGTGGCGGGCGAGGCCGCGTAGCTGGTCTCGGCTTTGCTCAGCAGTACTTCCGCAAACAGTTGATGGTCGTCCGACGCCTGGAAGGTGGCGCGGCCGATAAAGCTCTGTTTTTTGGAGTCCGGATAGACTTCCGAGTCGCCCATGTAGTTGAAGGAACAGCCTTCCGTGCCGCCGGGGCCGAGTGGGCGCACCACGTTCGGACTGCCGTTTACGCAGGCTTCCTTGCCGAGACTGACGCGCCGGCCCGGCGATGGCGCCCAGGTGCCGCCGGGGCCGGTGCCCTTCAGGTAGCCCGATTTATTCAGCGCCGCCAGCTGGGCGGCAGTCAGGTCGACGTTGGCGGGGAAAGAATAGCTCGACAGCTGTGGCGACAATCGGTCGGGCAGGCTGTATTCCTGCATGAACTGGCGTTGCGAGCTGGCCAGGCGGTCCGTTTGCTGCACGTCCAGCGCGCCGAACACATTGAAGCGGTCGGTGCTCAATGAACCGAAGCCGCCGGACAGCGAGGCTGACTTCTTGCCGCCGCCGCCTTCGTCCGTGCGCAGCACGTACACGCTGGCATCGCCGCCCTGGTAATCCTTGCGGGTGATGAAGTTGATCACGCCGCCCATGGCGTCGGTACCGTAGATGGCCGATGCGCCATCCTTGAGCACTTCCACGCGCTGGATGGCGCCCGCCGGGATGTTGTTCAGGTCGACGCCGGAATTGTCGCCGGGGCTGGCGAAGTTGGCCATGCGGCGGCCGTTCAGCAGCACCAGCGTGCTCGATACGCCCAGGCCGCGCAGGTTGGCGCCGTTAAAGCCGCGCTGGCCACCCATGACGTCGCTGACGCTGGAGGCATCGGTCAGGCCGCCCACGTTCGAGGAAATCTTTTGCAGCAGTTCGGCGGCGGTGGTCACGCCGGACTTGTCGATGTCTTCCCGCTTGATGATCTCCACCGGCAGTGCCGCCTCGCCCTCGATGCGCTTGATGCTGGACCCGGTGATTTCCACGCGCGGCATGGTTTGCGCGTAAGCGTTCAAGCCTATGCTGCCAAGTGCGAGTAATACTGCATGGGTGCAGCGGGAGCGGCGGAATGTAGACGCCTTGTGCGTGCCAGGTATTTTCATGCGATCAGTCCTCGTAAGTGGGTATTGGTACGGAAGCAACAATCTGATGCCACCCCTCGGTGGTGATGAAACAGTTTCATAGTATGCAACATTGGCGGCTTGCGCGCGCAGGAACTTGCCGGGGTCGCTCTGGGTGAAAGCCATGTCGCATTTGCTATGAAAGTAGCTATCATCTGTTGCGGACTATCCACAGTGCGACATGCAATTGCCAAAGTGCGCAAATAGGAGAGGGGGGCTGGCTACAGTTGCCAGATCGATGGCAACATAGCCGCAATGCCATGGCGAAGGAGCTTGCTTGTGAAATCCGTGTCGATATTGCTGCTGTGTGCGGCGCAACTGGGCGCTCTATTGCCGGGTTCTGTCGCCCAGGCCGCAGAGCCTGGGCAGGCGCTGGCGTTTCAGCCTGTGGTGGGCACGGTGATACCGATGGGCGGCGCCGTGCGCTCCGACAATGAGGCGGTACGGCAGCGGCTGGTGCAGCTGGCAGGGGGCGCCGCGGCGCGGTTCGTGGTGATTCCGAGCGCATCGTCGCGTCCCGAACTCTCTGGCGCGGATGCGGTTGCGCAACTGCAGCGCCGTGGCGCCAAGGCGGAATTGCTCAAGATCGCACCGCTGTGGGCGGGCGAGACGCTGGAGTCGGCACGCCGGGCGGCGGCTGACCCCGACATCGTGGCCCGGATCCGGGCCGCCACGGGCGTGTTCTTTACCGGTGGCGCGCAGGAGCGCACGGTGGATGTGCTGAATCCGCACGGGGTGGCCTCGCCGGTGCTGCAGGCCGTGCGCGAGTTGCAGCGGCGCGGTGGCGTGATTGCCGGCACCAGCGCCGGTGCGGCCATCATGAGCAGCACCATGTTCCGCGATGCGCTCAATCCGGTGCAGGTGATGAAGGGCGTGATGCGCGACGGTAAGGAAATCGACCGGGGGCTGGGCTTTGTTGGCGACCAGCTGTTCATCGACCAGCATTTCATCAAGCGCGGCAGGGTGGGGCGCATGCTGGCGCTGATGCTGGCGAAAGGGTACAAGGTCGGCCTCGGGGTGGACGAGAATACCGCGGCAATTATTCACGGCAGCGAAATCGAAATTGTCGGCAGCAGCGGCGCGCTGTTGCTGGACTTGCGCCAGGCCACGCAGGAGGCGGGGCCGGTGAACGTGCGCAATGTGCGCATTTCCTATCTCGACAATGGCGACCGCTATGACCTGGCCAAATTGCAGGGGCAGGTGCTGGCGGCGAAACTGGCCAGGGGCGAGATCAAGTTCCGCCAGCCTGGCTTTGCCTCGGACCTGGAGAATATCCGGCCCGCCTATACCGACATCCTCGGTGAAAACACCATGCTGCGCGCACTGACGCAACTGGTGGACGGCCCGCGCGATCATATCCGGGGCATCGCTTTCGACCTCGAGCAGTTCCCCGATGCGGTAGTGGCCGATCCCGCCCCTGAGCTCGGTTTTGAGTTCATCCTGCGGCGCGATGAACGCACGCGCGGCTGGGATAGTGCCGGACTGGACGACAATGATTACTCGATCTTCGATGCGCGGCTCGATGTGCGGCCGGTACGCCTGAAGACGCCTTTTTATCAGGCGTGGTAATGCGGCCGGGCCACTGGGTCGCCAGCCTGCTGCTGTGCAGCCACTGCCTCTGCGCGGTGGCGCAGTCGGCTGCGCCGGCCCCCTATCACACGCAGCTCGACGCTGCGGCGGCGAACGTGCTGCCGGAAGTGGTGCGTTGGCGGCGCGACCTGCACGCCCATCCCGAACTGGCGTTCCAGGAGCGCCGCACAGCGGATCTGGTGGCGAAGGAACTGAGCCGCATGGGCTACGAAGTGACGCGCGGCCTGGCCGGGACGGCCGTGATCGGCTTGCTGACGACGGGGCGTCCGGGCCCGGTGGTGGCCCTGCGCGCCGATATGGATGCCTTGCCCGTGACGGAGGAGACCGGCCTGCCGTTCGCTTCGCGCCAGCGGGTGCAGTCCGGCGGCCAGGAGGTCGGGGTGATGCATGCCTGTGGCCATGACATGCACGTGGCCATGCTGCTCGGTGCGGCGCGTGTGCTGGCCGGGATGCGCGGGCAGTTGTCGGGCGCCATCAAGCTGGTGTTCCAGCCGGCCGAGGAGGGCGTGGCCAATCAGCCGAATGGCGCCGAACGGCTGGTCCAGGCGGGTGTGCTGGACAACCCCAAGGTCTCGGCCATGTTTGCGCTGCACGTCGGCATCACGCCGCAGCCCACGGGAACCATCTCCACCCGCGCGCGCGGGCTGATGGCCGGCGGCGATACCTTCGAGATCGTGGTGCAAGGGCGCCAAACCCATGGCGCCCTGCCGTGGAACGGGGTGGATCCGGTCGTGGTGGCGGCGCAGATTGTGCTGGGGCTGCAAAGCATTGTCAGCCGCCAGACCGACCTGACGGTTGCACCGGCCGTGATCACGGTTGGCACCTTGCACGCTGGCCAGCGGCCCAACATCGTGCCCGGCGAAGTCAAAATGAGCGGCACGATACGCAGCTTCGATCCGGCCGTGCGCGAGCAATTGCTGTTGCAGGTCAAGCGGACGGCAGAGCATCTGGCGCTATCGGCCGGCGCCACGGCGGCAGTGCGTTTCGATCCCGGATATCCGGTCACATGGAACGATCCCGCGCTGACGGAAAAAATGCTGCCCAGCCTGCGCCGCGTGGCGGGCGCGCAGTTGCTGGGCGACGCCGCGCCGAGCACCACATCGGAAGACTTTTCCTATTACAGCCGGCACGTCCCGTCCCTGCTGTTTTTCCTCGGCGCGAATCCTCCCGGCGCCGATCCGGCACTATGGGCAGCGAATCACTCGCCGCGTTTTAATCCGGATGAGGCGGCCATGCTGACGGGGGTACGCGCGCTCGCCAGTCTGGCCGCCGACTATTTAACTGGTAAGCTGGGGACGGGCGCAGCTTTAGGAAAATAAAGCATGGGGAATCTCTATTCCGTTTCGTTGGTCTTGCTACCCGGCTTCTCGCTGTTCACGCTGGGGGCGGTGCGCGCGGCGTTCACCGCTGCCAATCAGGTGGAAGGGGAGCCCTTGTATCGCTTGCGTCAATTTAGTCCGGAAGGCGAAGCGGTCTCGTCCCAATGCGGCCTCACGCTGGCGGCGGAACCGCTGGCCAGGTTGCATGTGGAGCAGCCCGGCCTGCTGTTGCTGATCGCGGGCGAGCGCACCGACGAGCGTCTGGGCGACCAGGCCAGCCACCTCCTGGGACAGCAGTTGCGCCGCCTGGGACAGGACACCGTCTGGGTCTTGGGTGCCTGCGGCACAGGCGCGCAAGTGCTGGCGCAACACGGACTGCTCGATGGCTACCGGGCCGCGATCGACTGGCAATTGCACGCCGAGGCGGCGCGGCGCTATCCCGCCACGATGTTCACGCCGGGGCTGTACGAAATGGACCGCAACCGCATCAGTGCCGGTGCCGGTGCTGCGGCGATCGATTTGTTGCTGCACTGGCTAGGCAAGCGCCACGGCAGCATGTTTGCCGCCGAAGTGGCGGTCGCGCTGGGGCTGGACAGGCTGCGCGGCGGCGACGAGCGCCAGCCCGTGCCCGCATCGGCGCAGCCGGCGGTGGGGTCGACACGGCTCAAGGATGCGCTGGAACTGATGGCGGCTAATCTGGCCGAACCGTTGCAGGCAGAAGATATTGCGCAACTGGTGGGGGTGTCGCGCCGCCAGCTCGAGCGCCTGTTCCGCCAGCACCTGGATACCTTCCCATCCCGCTACTATCTGGAATTGCGGCTCAAGCACGCCCGCCGCCAGTTAAAGCAGACCACGTTGTCGATCCAGCAGGTGGGGCTGGCCTGCGGGTTCACCTCGGGCTCGCATTTTTCCACCACCTACCGTAATTATTTTGGTTGCACTCCGCGGGAGGAGCGTGCCCGGCACACCATGCCGCTAGTGGAGGTCAATAACGCCGGAGAGGAGATGGAATGAAGCATCTGGACTACCTGTTGCGTCCGGCAACCCTGGATGATCTCGACGTCATGGAAAAATTCTCCAAGGCGGCGGCATTCAGCATCCGTACCCTGAAACCCGACCGTGCCCGCCTGGCGGCGCGCATCGAACGGTCGCTGCTGGCCTTTGCCGGCAGCGAAGCGCCGAACGGCGATGAGATTTACCACTTTGTGCTGGAGGACATGCGGGCCGGGCGGGTCGTTGGCACCAGCGGCATCGTCGCCAGTGCGGCCGCGAATGGCCGCTTCTACTGCTACCGGAACGAGTTTCTCGCCCACGGCAGCGAGGAGCTGGGCATCACCAATCGCGAGCACACCTTGCGGCTGTGTGAAGAGCTGTCCGGCCACACCTTGCTCAGTTCGTTCTACATCGAGCCCGAATACAGTGCAACGCTGGCGCCGCAACTGCTATCGCGCGGCCGGCTGCTGTTCATCCGTAACTACCCGCAGCTGTTCGCAGAGCGGATAGGCGCGGAAAATCCCGGCCTGTGCGATGACGGGGGCAACAGCCCCGTGTGGGACGCGCTCGGGCACCGCTTCTTCAAGATGCCCTTGCTTGAGGCCGAGCAGCGCACGGGCGGGCGGTCCAAGAGTTTTATCGCCGAGCTGATGCCGCGCATGCCGGTGTATGTGTCGCTGCTGTCCAAGGAAGCCCAGTGGGCCATGGGGCAGCTGCATCCGGATGCCGAACTGCCGTTCGGCATCCTGGTAGCGGAAGGGTTCGACGTCGATTCCTACGTCGACATCTTCGACGGCGGACCGATCGCGGAAGCGCGTGTCGCCATGCTGCGCTCCGTGGTGTCGGCGCTCAATGTGGCGCTGCGTGGCGATGCGGGTGCAGAGGGCGAGGCCTGCCTGGTCGCCAATATGGAACGCACGGGCTTCCGCGCGACGCTGGCGCAGGGCAAATTCCTCGACGATGCCTTGCAGATGGCGCGCCCGGCGATCCAGCGGCTCGGGCTGGCCGAGGGGGCGCGCGCCTGTGCCGTGCGGGTGACTTGATGGCTTTCGGTTTGAGCCAGGCAGATCGCCGCACGGCCAACGCCGGGTGATGGCTGGGCGGGAGTGAGGCCTGGCCAGCCAGGCCCTGCCGGTCAGCCAAAGCGGCCTGGCGCATAGCCGGCCGCATCGGTGTAAGGCGTGCCGCCGTCGATCAGGTCTGCCAGCAGGCGGGCGCTGGCCGGTCCGAGGGTGAAGCCCTGGTGGCCGTGGCCGAAATTGAACCACAGGCCATCATGTCTTCCCGCCTTGCCGATGATGGGTTTCATGTCCGCCACGCAGGGGCGGCTGCCCAGCCAGGGAGTGGATTCAACGGGCTCGCCCAGCGCAAGCAAGCCCGCCGCAGCCGCTTCGGCCAAGGCCAGCTGCCGGGGTGTGGGCGTCGCGTCGATGTCGGCGATTTCCGCACCTGTCGTGATCCGCAGTCCCTTCTTCTGCGCCGACATTACATAGCCGCGCTCCGCGTCCAGCGTGGGCACGGCGACCGTGGCCCCGTTGACATAGTGGCGGTGGTAGCCTCTCTTGACGAAAAGGGGCAGCCGGTAGCCGAGCCGGCGCGTGAACGGCCCGGCCCATGGCCCAAGCGCCACCACGGCCTGGGATGCCTCCACCCTTCCTTCCACAGTGTCTGCTTGCCAGCCTGCGCCCGCCTGGCGCAGGCTGCCGGCATTGCCCAGCACGAAACGTCCCCCCAGCGCAGTGAAAAGCCGGGCGTAGCGTTCGACAACCAGGCTGGGGTCGCTCACGCTCCACGAATCCAGCCAGTGCACCGCGCCGGCCAGGGGGATGCGGAAGCCAGGTTCGGCGGCCTGTAACTGCGCGCCATCCATTGCGCGGAAGGCGATGCCGTACTCCCGTTCTATCCGCGCCGCATCCTTGAGCGCCTCGTCAAGCAAGCCGGCGCTTCGGTAAACCAGCCGCAAGCCCTGGCGCTGCACCAGTGCATTTGCTCCGGCGAGATCGAGCATGCGCTGGTGCTCGCTGGTGGCATGCGCGATCAGGGCGGCATAGTCGCCGCTGGCCTGCCGGTGCCTGTGCGGCGCCGAAGCGCGCCAGTATTGCCACAACTGGGGCCAGGCCGCCAGCAATCCGGCGACGTGGTAGTGCACGTCCGGCGTGCGCCCCAGTGCCGCCGCAAGAAGAAAGCGCAAGCTGCGCGGCATGGCGTAGGGCTCGACCGCCTCGCGCTGGATGACCCCGGCATTGCCGTACGAGGTTTCCAGCCCGGGAAGGCGCCGGTCCATCAGGGTCACCCTGTGTCCGCGCAACGCAAGCTCCAGCGCGGCGCAAGTGCCGACTATGCCGGCGCCGATGACCAGTATGTCCTTGCTCGTCCCGTCCGCAGCCACTGTCAGCTCTCCCTGTCGGCGGCGACGACCGCGATTTCAATGCGCGCGCCGGGCACCACCAGCGGCGCGACCACCGTGGCGCGCGCGGGCAAGACGCCGTCGAAGTGCTGGAGGTAGGCCGCGTTGAAGTCGGCAAAGTCCTCCGGATGGGTGAGGTAGACCGTGGCCTGTACCACATCGGCCAGGCTCAGGCCCGCAGTGCCCAGCGTCGCCGCCAGGCGGCGCAGCGTCAGGCCGGTCTGCGCGGTGATGCCGTCCGGGATCTTGCCCTGGTCGTCGAAGGGCAGCTCGCCCGACAGGAACGCCAGGCCTGCGGCGCGGCGCATTTTTGAAAACGGCAGAGTTTGAGTTGTATGCATGATAGTCTTGTTCTAGCAGTGAAAGTGACAGTCAGAGCGCGGTGCGCACGCTCCATAGTTCGGGAAACAGCACCACGTCCAGCATGCGGCGCAGGTAGGCGGCGCCGGACGTGCCGCCGGTGCCGGTCTTCAAGCCGATGACCCGTTCGACTGTGCCCAGGTGCCGGAAACGCCATAGCCTGAAGGCTTCCTCCAGGTCCACCAGCTTCTCGGCCAGCTGGTAGAGATCCCAATACCGGTCCGGCGCCCGGTACACTGCCCGCCAGGCCAGTTCAACCCGGTGGTCAGCCGTGTAGGGCAGCGTGTAGTCGCGCTGCGTGTGCGTATCGGGCACCGCCAGCCCGCGCCGCGCCAGCAGGCGCAGCGACTGGTCGTAGATCGATGGCCGGCGGTACAGTTCCTCAACCTCGGCAAGCCGGCCTGGCTGGTGGGCGTGCGGCCGCAGCATGGCGGCGTTCTTGTTACCCAGCAAAAACTCGATGCTGCGGTATTGCCAGCTCTGGAAACCGGAACTGTTGCGCAGGTAGGGACGGATCACGCCGTACTCGGAAGGCGTCATGGTCGCCAGCACGTCCCAGGCTTGCACCAGTTGGGTCATGATGCGGGTGACCCGGGCCAGCTGCTTGAAGGCAGGCCCGCAGGCATCGCCGGCAATGCCGGCCACCGCCCCGCGCAGTTCATGCAGCATCAGCTTCATCCACAGTTCGCTGGCCTGGTGCTGGATGATGAACAGCAATTCGTTGGGGTCCGGCGACAGCGGGTGCTGGGCTTGCAGCACCTGGTCCAGGTGCAGGTAGTCGCCGTAGCTCATGTCGCTGGAGAAGTCGAGCCGCACGTTAGCCTCTTCCGGAATGCTGATAGTCATGTGACGGCCCTCCGTTCGGCGTAGCTTGGCTTGCGCCATTCTCCGGAGGCAAGGATGCCGCTGAGCATGTCCACCGCATCCCATACGTCCGCAAAGCCGGTGTACAGCGGCGTGAAACCGAAGCGCAGGATGTCCGGTGCGCGGAAATCGCCCACTACGCCGTGCGCAATGAGCGCTTGCATGATGGGGTAGGCGGCGTCCGGATGGACCAGGCTGACCTGGCTGCCGCGCAGGGCATCTGCGCGTGGCGTAACCAGCGCCAGGCCGTGCCCGCCGCAGCGGGCGTCCACCAGGTCGATGAACAGGCTGCTCAACGCCAGCGACTTGCGCCGCAGCGCCGCCATCCCGCCGGCCGACAGCACACTGTCGACGCCGCACTCGAGCGCCGCCATGGCCAGCACCGGCGGTGTGCCGCACAGGAAACGCCGGCTGCCGGGGGCGGGCGCATAGTCGCTGTGGAAGGCGAACGGCGCGGCGTGGCCGAACCAGCCGGACAGCGGTTGCACGCAGTGCGCAGCGTGGCGCTGGTGCGCCCAGACGAACGCCGGCGCGCCGGGGCCGCCGTTCAGGTATTTATAGCCGCAGCCGATGGCGAAGTCGGCGTCATCGCCGTTCAGGTCGACTGGCACCGCGCCGGCGGAATGGGCCAGGTCCCACAGCGTCAGGGTCGATTGCGCCCGCGCGCGCCGGTTCAGGGCGGCCATGTCATGCATGCGTCCGCTACGATAGTTGACGTGCGTAAGCATCAGCACGGCGACATTGCCTTCGTCCAGCAGCGGGCCGATCTGGCCGGGTTCGTCCACCAGCACCAGGTCGCAACCGTGCTGCCGGGCCAGGCTTTGCGCGATATACAGATCGGTGGGGAAATTGTGCCGTTCGGACAGCACCACGCGCCGTTCAGGCCGCGCCGCCAGTGCCAATGGCAGGGCCGCTCCCAGCGCCTTGTAGGCGTTGACCGAAGTCGAGTCGGCCACCACCAGCTCGCCAGGGGCGGCGCCGACCAGGCGCGCGATCTTGTCGCCGATGCGTTCGGGCAGGCTGACCCAGTGGGCGCTGTTCCAGCTGCCGATCAGGCCGCGTCCCCATTCCTCGTACACCACTTGCTGCAGGCGCTGCGCCGTGGCGTGCGGCAAGGGGCCCAGCGAATTGCCGTCCAGGTAAATCATGCCAGCCGGCAGGTCAAACAGCTGCTTGTGCTGTGCCAGCGCGTCGTCGCGGTCGAGCGCCAGGGCTTCGTTGCGTGAGATGGTCATGCCTGCCTCCCTGCCAGCGATCCGAGGCGGGCCGGCGCGCCGAGCAGCAGGCGGCCCAGCGCCGACAGCAGGCGCTGGATGTCATCCTCGCTGTGGTCGGCAAAGGCTGCGATGCGCAGGGCGCCTTCCGGCCCGGCGCCGACATAGTTGGAGTAGGTAATGAAGATGCCCTGTTCCATTAACCGTGCCTGGATGCCGCGCATGTGGGCGGCGTTGCCGGGCACGAAAGCGGCGACCGGGCTGTCATTGTCGTCGATGGCCTGGCCCAGTTCGCGCAGGCCGCGCTTGAGCTGGCGGCTGTTGGCCAGCAAGCGCGCCCGCAGCTCGGGCTGGCGGCGCACCAGCCGCAGGCTGGCGGCCGACATGGCGGCGCCTGCCGAGGAGCCCAGCGCTGCCCCGCGCGCGGCAGGCATGCGCCACAGCCGTTCCATCATCCCGGCGGGACCGACCGCGATGCCGCCGTGGGCCGCAAACGCCTTGGCCATCGAACCGCCGGCAACGACCCGCTCGCGCGGCACGCCGCACGCTTCCACGGCCCCCCGGCCGTTGGCGCCCAGGGTGCCGAAGGCGTGCGACTCGTCCACCGCGAGCCAGCCGTCGTGGCGCCTGGCCAGGCGCGCCAGCTGCGCCAGCGGCGCGACGGTGCCGAAGGTTGGAAACATGCCATCGGTGGCAATCAGCGGCCGCTGCCCCGTGGCGAGCTTGCGGGCAAGCAGGCGCGCCAGGCTGTCGGCGTCGCGGTGCGCGAAGTGGTGGACGGGCTTGCCGCTGGCCTGCGCGCCGTCGCGCAGGCTGTAATGCGCAGCCTCGTCGATGAAGATGGTGTCGCACACTTCCGCCAGGGCGGGAATGGCGATCAGTCCGAACAGATAGCCGGTGCCGAAATACATGGCGCCGTCCACGGCGAAATAGTCGCGCGCGGCCGTTTCGGCGTCCAGGTTCGGCACCGAGGCGAAGCCATAGTGGCGCCCCAGTTGCGAGTGCACGCCGTACTTGCGCAAAGCCGCCGCGCCTTCCTCGGCCAGGAAGGGATTGCCGTCCAGACCCAGGTAGCCCGAGCCGCCGAAATTGAGCAGCTCGCGGCCGTCGACTGTCACGCGCGCGCAGCTGGGCGATTGCACCTGGCGCAGCATGGCGCCTTGATGTCCGTGGTTCATGCCAGCTCCGGGATGGGGTTGGCCACGGCGGGGAAGAATGCCATGCTGCGGCGCCGGTAGGGCAGGCGGGCGAAATCCATCGACAGCGCGGCGCCGGTTTCGATGACGTGGCAATTGCTGGACAGGCGCGAGAACTCGGCATAGTAGTGATGGCTCGATTTCACGGCGATGACCTGGGCCTCGTGCAGCGGCACGCCCAGCCCCGTAAACGCGGTGGGCGAAAGCGTTTGCTGGCGCCGGCTGACCAGTACGATGTCGACGCCCGCACAGCGCACCCAGGCCGCGCTGCCAAGCGGGTCGTGCAGCTGGCCGGCGCGCTGGAAGTGCTGCTCGGCCACGCCGTGCACGGTGACGTCCAGATCGAGTCCATGACCGGATGCCGGCCCGGCCTTGCCGCCGATGCGCAGCCGCAGTTGCGCACCCTGGCCGGCGGCGCGGCAGGCGGCCACGGCTTCGGGATCCCACAGCATGCCGAACGCGCAGCGCAACGCCGGCCGCTGCAGCAGCGCGGCCAGCAAGGCGGTATGGTCGCACGGGGCGCCGCCGCCCGGGTTGTCGCCGGCGTCCGCCAGGATCACGGGGAACGGGCCGGCCGGCGCCGGGTCCAGTACCTGGGCCACGGATTCCAGCCTGGGCTGCAGTGCGCTGCGGGCGCGGTACAGGGCGCGGGCCAGTTCCTGCGCTGTCTGCTCGGCCAGGGCGCGGTCACCGTCCGCCACCACCAGCACCTTGCTGCCGGCATCGGGCACATCGCCCCAGGGGAAGCCGTGCACGTAGCTGGCCGACAGGATGCCGGGCAGGCGCTCCACCTCGGCCAGGCGGTCGACCAGGCCGCGCATCGGTTGTGCGGTAGTCGGGTAGAAGCCCACCATGGCGCAATCGGCCACTGCCATTACCGGCCGCGTGGCGCCGGCGGCGGCGGCGCGGCATAGTTCAAACAGCTCCACCGCGCGCGCCTCGTAGTCCACGTGCGGGTACTCCCGCATCAGGATGATGGCGTCGGCCTGGGTCGCCATGGTGTTACTCATGTGGCAGTGTGGATCGAGCTCGACGCCGATCACGCAAGCGCTGCCGGCTTCTGCGCGGATGGCCGCGATCAGGTCGCCTTCGCAATCGTCCACGCCGTCGGCCACCATGGCGCCGTGCAGGAACAGCAGTACCATGTCGACCGGCAGCGCCTGTTTCAGGGCCGCCAGGATCTCCCCGCGCAATTGCCTGTAGGCGGCCGCCTCGACAATGCCGGCCGGCTGGGCGATGGCGTACACGCCTTCCTGCACGGTGTCGCCGTGCGCGGCCGCCAGGCGCCGCCATTGCTTGACGATGGGGCCGACATCGCTCAGCACGTCGTCGGCCACCGGGCCGCGCACAATGCCGAGTTCCTCGAACGAACGCAGGGTGGTGGGGAAGGTGGAGAATGTATTGGTTTCCGTCACCAGGGCGGAGGTGAAGATTTTCATGCTTTGGATTCCTTTATGGAGAGCGTACGGAGCCGCGCAGTAAGCGGCGCCAAGGCGAGCAGTGCGGCCAGCAAGGCTGCCGCCGGTATGCCAACGAACAGCGTGGCAAGGCGATCGAGCGCTTGCGGGACGGGCGCGCCTTGCAGCGGGCCAACCCAGTCCAGGCCGAAGCCGACCACGATCCCTCCCAGCGATTGGCCCAGCTTTTCCGCGGAGAACAGGATGCCCAGGTATAGCCCCAGGCTTTCGCCCTCGCTGGAGGACTTGGTGGCGGCCTCCATCGCCAGCGTGGAGATCAGCACGGTCAGGGCGCCGCATGCCAGCCCGAACAGCGCACCGCCGGCCAGCATCGACGCGTTGCTGCGCGGCCCGGCCGTGAACCAGGCCACGCCGGCCAGCGCCACGGCCAGTGCGCCCGCCAGCAAGGTCTGCGGCGCCGCGCGGCGCGCCAGCCATGGCGCGCTGGCCACGCCCACCAGCAGCGACAGGAAAATCGGTGTCAGCAGCCCGGACAGGTTCTCGGGTCCGGCGCGCAGCAGGTGCTGGTTGGCATACGGCAGCGCGGCGAACAGCGCCGTGGAACTGGCGCCCAGCATCACAAGGATCACCACGATGCAGTAGAAAGTGCGGTTGCGCAGCGTCACGCGCAGGGCGGCCAGCAGGCGCGGCGCCGACTTCGGCTCGACCCCGGCCCGCAGCGGTACGCCGCGCACCGCCAGCCAGCACAGCGCCAGCGCCAGCAGGGCGCCGCTGGCCAGTACCGCCGCCATGCCGGCATAGCCGGCGGCGCCGGCGCCGAAGTAGGCGATGATCTGCGGCGCCAGCATCGACACGATCACCCCGGCCACGGTCTGGCCCAGGGCGCGTGCCGACATCAGCGTGCTGCGCCCGGCCATCGACGAGGCGATGTCGCCTGCGATGGCCGTGTGCGCGACCGAGAACATCGTCAACAGCAGCGACTGCGCGATCAGGCACAGGCCGAGGAAGAACACCCGCAGCGGCAGGGCCCAGGCGGCCACCGGCACGAACAGCAGTACCAGCATGAGCGGCAGCAGCAGGGCACTGGCGGCGATCAGCGCGGCCCGGCTGCCTGCCGAGCGGGCCCAGGCATCGGTGCAGCGGCCGATCCACGGGTCCAGCAGCAGGTCCGCGATTTTCGGCACTGCCAGCAGCACGCCCGCCATGGCCGGAGGGACGTGGGCGAACTCGGTCAGGTAGAACAGGAACAACAGCGGCACCACACCGGCGCTGAGGGTAGCTCCGAGCGGGCCGGCGCCGAATCCGGCCGCCAGCAGGCGCGGTGGAGCGGAGGAATCAGCCATGGCCGTGGTCCTCCTGCAGGCGCAGCCGGCGGGTGCGGGCCGTATCGAGTATCAGTTCGCGGCGGCCGCCCTCGTGCTGCTGCAGGCGCAGCGTGCCGTGCAGGGGCAGGTGCGGGTCGGCGCTGACCATCAGGCACACATCCGGGCGCAGCGGCTGCAGCTTGTAGACGCTGCGGCCGTACAGGCCGGCAATGCGCATACTGGCGGCGCCCGGCCCTGCGGCCTGGATCACGATGTCGGCGCCCAGTTCCGCGCTGCGCCACTTGCCGCCGAACGCGGCTGCCATGCCATCCTGGCAGGCGGCTACCCGGTCGCACCGGTAGCGCTCGCCCTGTTCCACGATTTCAATGGCTTGCACGGCGCCGCTGCCATCGCGCACTGGCGCCACTTCCAGCGCGATGACCGATAGCACGTTGACGCGCAGCAGGCCGTCGTCGTCCTTGTCCTGCAGCAGGGGCATCGGCATGCCGAAATTCACCAGGTAGAGGGCGCCGTCGCGCGCTTCGATGCTGAAATGGCGGCCGTTGCCGGGGCAGTAGTAGGCGCCGCCCAGCGGCTCCGCCAGGGCCGGGTCGGCGGGCTGCTCCGCCTCGGTTTGCCCAGGCCCGATCAGGGAGCTCAGCAGTTTCTGGGCAATGTCGGCCGCGGCCACGTCGCTGCGGTTGCTCATGACAACGATCTGAATATCGTGCTCGGGCGCGGCCAGCATCTGGCAGGTGCCGCCTACCACACCGCCGGCGTGGTGGAAGATGGTCAGGCCGCGCTAGCGTTCGCGGATCAGCCCGAAGCCGTAGGGATGGAGGTAGCCGTTGCGCAGCTCGGTCGGCGTCATCATCTCCTCCGACAGCGCGCGCGGCCACAGGACCGGCGAGATCAGGTGGCTCAGCCAGCGCTGCATGTCGTCCAGCGTGGAGGCGACGCCGCCCTCGCCGAGGATAACCGCGGGGAACAGGCTCTTGGAGAAGCGCCCGTCCGGATGGGCCAGGTGGGTCGCCGCGCAGCCGGGCAGGGGATCGAGGTCGCTCGACCAGAGCGAGGTGTCGTGCATCGAGAGCGGTTCGAACAGGCGCTGCCGCAGTGCCTGGCCCAGCGGCATCTGCAGCACGCGCTCGATCACCATGGACAGCAAGCGGTAGCCGCCGTTGTTGTAGATTAATTGTTCGCCCGGCGCGAAGTTCTGCTCTTGCTGGCGGCACTGATAGTCATAGGCCGCGTCCGCCGGCACGATCGCCAGTCCGTTCGACAGCAGCGACAGGTCGAGGTAGTCGCGCATGCCGCCGGTATGGTTCATGAAATGGCGCAGCGTGCGGCTGCCCTGGGACGCCGGCAACTCGGGCAGCCAGCGCGACACCGGCTCGTCGATCGACAGTTTGCCCTCGTCGCGCAGCATCAGGATCAGCGCGCAGCAAAAATGCTTGGTCGTGGAACCGATGCGCATCTTGGTCGACGGCGTATTGACCAGGCCGGAGTCCAGGCTGGCCAGCCCGCAGCCGCGGCGCAGCAGCGTGGCGCCGCCGCGCTGGACGCTGGCAATGATGCCGGGCGCGGTGCCGGAGGCCAGGTGGGAGACCACCGCTTCAAGTTTTTCGATGTCAGTGTTGTTCATTGCAGAGTCTTTCACGTAAAATGAATGATTAGTCATTATTTTTGGTCCTATCCATGCCCAAGCGAGATCCCAGCCACATGGCGGCAGTGCGCCAGCAAATCCTCGGCGCCGCGCGCGCCGTGTTCGAACGCAAGGGGCTGTACGAAGCGTCGATGAGCGACGTCAGCACCGAGGCCGGGCTGTCGGTCGGCTCGCTGTATGTCCATTTCCGCTCCAAGGAAGCGATATTGCTGGCCCTGATCGAGACGGCGGACCTGCGCGGCACGCCGTTTGCCGCCTGCGCCACTGCCGGCGAACTGCTCGGACTGGTGGAAGCGGTGCTGCTGCGGCAGGATGGCACGGACGCCGCCAGCCAGGCCGCCAGCACGGCGCTCGAAGTGGCGGCGATTGCGCGCCGCAGCGCCGAAGTCAAGGCCGTGGTGGTCAAGAACTACGAGCTGCTGCGCAGCAATGTCATGGATGCCGTGGTGCGGGTCGGCAGCGCAGCCGGCAAGGTCGACAAGGCCGAGATGCTGGCCATAGGCGAAAGCCTGCTGTGCCTGCTTATTGCGGCGCAGTCGCAGACCCTGATCGGCGTGCCAACCGCGTGCCAGGCCAAGCTCAAGGCGGCGCGCATGCTGGTCACGATGCTGCATGGTGCACCTGTGCGGGTGAAGCGCTAGCGGCGGCCTGCTGCGTGGCCGGCAGATAGGCCGCGCTGCAGAAAGCGATCCGGCCGCCGGCGTACGAGGCGGCGGGCACGCTGTCGCTGGCCATCAGCAGCGGCGCGTCGAGGTCGACCAGGTCGGCGCCCTGCGCGGCAATGAAGGCGGGCAGCAGGGCCATCGAGCGCCCGCCCATGCAGCCCACCATGATGCGCATGCCTTGCCGGCGCGCCTGCGCCGCCAGCAGCAGGGCTTGCGACAGCCCGCCGCATTTGTCCAGTTTGATGTTGGCGACCTGGTAGCGCCTGGCGACCTGGTCGAGGTCGGCCATGGTCTGCAGCGACTCGTCGGCCGCCAGCGGGATCGGCGAGCGGTAGCCGTGCAAGGCCGCATCGCCGCCGGCCGGCAGCGGCTGCTCGACCAGTTCGACCCGCTGCGCCAGCAGCACGCTCATGATCTGCTCCAGGTGGTCCATGGTCCAGCCCTCGTTGGCATCGACGGAGAGGCGCACGTCGGGCCGGGCGCGGCGCACCGCCTGCACCCGTTCGGCATCCGCGCCGCTGCCGTCCAGTTTCAGCTTGAGTGCACGCGCCTGCGGGTAGTGGCGCGCCATCTCCGCCATCCGGGACGCGTCGGCCACCCCCAGCGTCACCATGGTCTCCATGGCGTCGAGCGAGGGCAGGAAGGCCAGCCGGTAAGCCGGCATGCCGCGCTGGGCCGCCTCGAGCTGCCAGCAGATCCAGTCCAGCGCATTGCGCGCGCCGCCGGGCGCCATCTGCTGCACGCGGCACCACAGGCCGGGAAGGTCGGCGGGCATGTCCGCCAGCGCCGCCTGGACCTGCTGCTGCATGGACGCGCCGTCCTCGCCCCGGTAAAACACGCCGGCCGCCTCCGCCTGCGCGGTCCAGCCACGATAATGCGCGGTCACGCGCAGCACCTGCTGCCCGGCCAGGGTCCTGCCGGCGATGGCCAGCGGCTGCTTGAATGCGATCTGGTCGACAAATGTGGAAATCAGCATCATGTCGCCGCCCTTCATTGGAACGCCATGTTCAGTTGCACGCCCAGCGAGCGCGGCGTGCCCAGGTTCACGCGCGCCGGCGCGCCTAGCAGGCTGAGGGTTGTGTCGGCCGAGGTCTGGCTGCGCTCGTTCAACAAGTTGCGCAAGAAGAAGCCGACACTGATGCTGCCCAGTTCCACGCCGGCGCGCAGGTCGATCGTGGTATAGGCTGGCATCCGGTACAGCGGGCTGGCCGGTGGCCGCGCGAAGGCGTTGACCCGCTCGCCCGTGTAGCGGATAGACGCGCCGACGTAGGCCGGCTTGCCGTACAGCTCGAAGTCGCGGTCCGCCTGCAGCGCCGCCGACAGGCGGGCGGTGTCCGGCAGGCGCTCGCCGGCCTTGCCGCCAAGGTCGGGGCTGTCGTCCCGCAGTTCGGCATCGATGGCGCTGAGCGCAGCCGCTACGCGGACTCCGTCGGCGGGCCGCCCGCGCAGCGTGGCCTCGATACCGCGCGACCGGGCCCGGCCGGCATTGCCGATGCCCGAAAAACCGGCGTTGCTGGTAAACACCTGCATGTCCTTCCAGTCGATCTGGTACAGCGCTATTTCGGTCGACCAGCGGCCCGGCACGATGTCGCCTTTCCATCCTGCTTCGTAGCTCCACAGTGTATCGGATTGGAATGCGGGCTTGTTCAATGGCAAGCCGGTGAGCGGGTTGCGGATGATCGGCAGCGGTCCGCCCGGGCGGTAGCCGCTGGCGGCGCGCAGGTAGAGCGCCTGGCGCGGGGCAGGGCGCCAGCGCGCCGTCGCCATCCATGTCGTCACATCTTCTGACGAGCTCGCCGCTGGCTGCGGGCCGGGAGCGAACAGGCCGGCGAAACGCTGGTCCAGGTGCTGCGCGTTGCGGCTCTTGCGCACGCCCAGCGTGGCGTCCATCCGCTCATTGATGAAATAGGTGCCGGTCCCGAAGACGGCCGTTTCGCGGAACGTGGACGGGAAGCGGGCGTCTGCCAACAGCGGCTGGAGCGGTTCGAAGTTGTCGTTGAGCGGCTGCAAGCGCTGCGACCGCGAACCGCGCTCGCTGGTGTAGAAGGCGCCCGCCAGCCACTCGAATACCCGGCTGCGCGGCGAAGTCAGCCTGATCTCCTGGGTCAGCTTCCTGTTGTAAAAGGAGTAATCCAGCGCGTATCCCGGCGCCACGATGCCGGCCGGGGCCAAGTAGGGCACGTAGAGCGCGGACGGATCCGAACGGCCGGTGCTGGCCGAGCGCTGCCAACCGCTGATGGCGTCGATGGTCGCCCATTTCAAGTCGGCTTTCAGCGCCAGCGAGACCAGGTCGTTGCGCACGTCCACGGCCTCGGTCACGAACAGGCGCTTGCTCTGGCGGCCATCGACCGGCTCGCCGGTGGCCAACGACACGTCTTCCGTGGCGGCGCCGTCCCGATGCTGCTTCTGGCTCAAGGCGGTCAGGCGCAGCGACAAGTCGCGGCTTGGCGCCAGCGTGAACGCCAGCCGGCCGCCGTCGGTGCGCAGGCCGTCGACGATGGCGTTGCCGTGATTGCGGTCGCGCACGAAGCCGCCGTCGGCTCGCTGGTACAAGGTGGCGCGCATGGCGGACACGCCGGGCTGGATCGGCACGTTCATCACGCCGCGCACCACGTGGTTCAGTTTGCCCCCCTTGGCGCCGGACAGCTCGGTGGTCAGGGCAGCTGCCAGCTCGCCCGGTTCCGGTTCCACCGCCACGTATTTGATCAGGCCGCCCATCGCACCGGCGCCATACAGCGTGCCTTGCGGACCGCGCAGCACTTCGGCGCTGGCCAGGTCGAACAGGCCCAGGTCGAGCGCATTGGAGCCGCCGCCGGCGTAGCCGGAACTCGAGCCGAATGGCACATCGTCCACGTACATGCTGACCGTGGCGCCGACCTGCGAGCCGGTCGTAATGCCGCGCATGGTGACCTGGCTTTGTCCGGTGCCGCTGCCGGCCTGGTTGTAGTTCACCCCGGGCAGCAGGGACGTCAGGTCGGCCAGGGATTGATAGCCGGCGCGTTCCAGCGCCGCTCCCTTGACGACGTCGGCCGTGAGCGGCACTTCGCGCGCCGGTTCGCGCCGGCGCTGTGCAGTCACCACGACTGTGTCGATGGGCTCTGCCAACTCGCCGGGGCTGGCTGCCGGTTGTTGGGCCAGCGTTGCAAGCGGCATGGCAGCGAGTGCGGCTGCCATGGCGAGCTGAAGCCGGGTGGGCTTGCATGGTGGCCGATTGCCACCGAAGTAAGTTTGCATCTCTGTCTCCATAATGAATGAGTGTTCATTTTGTTTTTTTTTGGATTATGCGGATGCTTTTGTCATAACGCAAGAAGAATTCGTCATGACGCGCCGAAATCATGCAGGTGTCGCTTGAGCGGCTCGCCGGCAGCAATCATCAACATGAGCGCACCTGAGCGGCAAGGGAACCTATACTCGATGGATACTAATATTTCAGCCCCGGCTGCCACCCGCCTCCAGCCTCCACATTCATGAATACACTTGCCAATGCGCTGTTTATACTATTTGCGTGGATCCTGGCCGGCGCCCCGGTTGCTGCGCAAGGTTTCCGCCCCGCGTTCCTGCTCACGGGGGCGCACAACCGGAACAGCCAGGATCTCTCGGGCCAATGGCGCTACTCGAAGGACCTGTACCGTACCGGTCTCACGGACATCAATGGCTGGGTCGCCAAGTCCCGCATGCAGCGCTACCGCGATATCGATATCGCGGCCCAGGAGGCGCGCGGCGGCGCCGACTTCTTCGAGTTCGACATGGACCGGGGGCCGCTTATCAATGTGCCCGGTGCATGGAACGCCGCCGAGCCGGCCTTGCGCTATTACGATGGCCTGATGTGGTTCCAGCGCAAGTTCAAGGCCGATCCCTTGCAAGGCAAGCGCGCCTTCCTGCGTTTCGAGGCGGTCAATTACCGTGCTTATGTTTACCTGAACGGCAAGGAGATCGGCCGGCACGAAGGCGGCTTCACCCCCTTCGTGCTGGAGGTCACCGACGCGTTGCGGGCCGGTGACAACCGCCTGACTGTCGGCGTCGATTCGCAGCATGACGCCCAGTCGATTCCAACCGCGATCACCGACTGGGACCTGTACGGCGGCATCACGCGCCCGGTGCGCCTGGTCATCACGCCGGCCACCTTCATCGACGACGCCACGCTGGCCCTGCAGCAGAGCGGCCGCATTACCGGCGAAGTGCGCCTGCAGGGGCCGCAGGCTGCGGGCCAGCAAGTCAGCGTCAGGATCGGCGCGCTGGCCACCGCCGCTGCGGTCACCGACGGCCAGGGCAGGGCCGTGTTCGACATCCAGGCACCCGCCGGACTGGCGCGCTGGACGCCGGAGCAGCCCAGCTTGTACGACGTGCAATTCAGCACCGCAGCCGACGCAGTGCGCGACCGCATCGGCTTCCGCACGATTGCCGTCGAGGGCAACCGGATCCTGCTGAACGGCAAGCCGATTTTCCTGCGCGGCATATCGCTGCATGAGGAAGAGTTCGGTCCCAACCCGTCGCGCAATATGACGGAGAGCGCATCGCGGGCGCTGCTGCACCAGATCAAGCACGGCCTGCATGGCAACTATGTACGCCTGTCGCACTATCCGCATTCGGAGGTGACGGTACGCCTGGCGGACGAAATGGGGTTGCTGGTGTGGAGCGAGATACCGGTGTACTGGACGGTGGACTGGGACAACCCCGCCGTGCTGCGCAAGGCGCTGGCGATGCAGGCCGAGACGGTCTACCGCGACCGGAACCGCGCGTCGGTGATCCTGTGGAGCGTGGGTAACGAGACGCCTGTGTCGGTGGCCCGCACGCGTTTCCATGGGGCCATGGCCGACAATGTCCGCGCGCTCGACCCTACGCGCCTGGTCAGCGCCGCGCTGCTGGTCGAGCGCAGGACAATCGACGGCAAGGACGTGATCGAGATCCAGGATCCGCTGGCGGGCAAGCTCGATGTGCTGGCGGTAAATACCTACGCCGGCTGGTACGGCAGCGATACCCTGGATGCCTTGCCGGGCCTGCACTGGAAGGTGCCCGGCGACCGGCCCTTGATACTGTCGGAATTCGGGGCGGACGCGCTGGCCGGCTACCGCAATGACGGCAACAAGAAGTTCACCGAGGAATACCAGGCCGAGTACTACCGCAAGACGCTGGCCATGGCGGACCAGATTCCGAATCTGCGCGGCATGTCCCCGTGGATACTGAAAGACTTCCGGTCGCCACGGCGCGAACATCCGGTGTTCCAGAATGGCTGGAACCGCAAGGGGCTGCTGTCGGAAAGCGGCGTTCCCAAGGAGGCATTCGGCGTGCTGGCCGATTACTACGGTAAGCGGTAGCGCAAGAAATAGCGCAAGGTGCGCTGTGCGCTTGCTGCCAGCGGGCGGGCGCAACATAATGGAGCGCCTCTCCCAAAAGTGGCGCTTGGTGCGTTTCAGGCACCACTGTGCGTCCGTTGGCAGGCCTACCGCCGCGTTCCCATCACCTCTACGATAAAGGCATGCAATTTGCTGCCAGTCGCCCGACTGGTCAGGCCCGGACGACCGGGCCGTCTTAGAGGAGATGAATCATGTTTGCTGTAGATAAGGCCGAGCGCGCCGTCAGCCGGCACACCGAAGAACTGGTGCCTTCCCGTTACGCGCTGCAGGTTGGCGAGATAGACGTGCTGATCGTCAGCGACGGCGTGCTGCCGCTGCCCACCGCGACCATGGCGACCAACGCCACGCCCGACGATCTGGCCAACTGGCTGGATTACATGTTCATGCCGCGCGACGCCTTCGACTGGCCGCTGAACGTGATGGTGGCGCGCAGCGGCGCGCAGACCATCCTGGTCGACACGGGGTTGGGATCGCAGTTCTCGGGCTTCCCGCGCGCGGGGCAGTTTCCGCAGCGGCTGAAGGCCGCCGGCATCGCGCTGGACACGGTGACCGACGTGATCATCACCCACATGCACATGGACCATGTGGGCGGCCTGCTGGCCGACGGCGTGAAGGAGCAGCTGCGCCCGGACGTGCGCATCCACGTTGCCGCCGCCGAAGTGGAATTCTGGGACGCGCCCGATTTCACCCAGACGGTCATGCCGACGCCGGTGCCGCCCGTGCTGCGCTCGACCGCGGCGAGCTTCCTGAAGGAATACCGCAGCAAGCTGCGGATTTTCAAGGACCAGTACCAGGTCGCGCCGGGGGTGGTGGTGCGCCTCACCGGCGGCCACACGCCGGGGCACAGCGTGGTCGACCTGACGTCCGAAGGCGAACGGCTGACCTTCGCCGGCGACGCCATGTTCCCGGTCGCGTTCGACCATCCGGAATGGCAGAACGGCTTCGAACATGATCCGGAAGAATCGACCCGTGTCCGGCTTGGCCTGTTCCGGGAACTGGCGGAAAACGGCGGGCTGCTGGTGGCGTCCCACCTGCCGTTCCCCTCCGTCGGCCGGGTGGCCGTGGACGGCGACGCCTTCCGTTATGTGCCGGTGATCTGGGATTTCTGAGCGAGTGTCACCGTAGCGCCGCAGTCGCGGCCGAATAGTCGTCGTTGGTCTTGCACATTATCAAGAAAGGTTGGAAGATGGCATGGCGTGCCGGGAAGCGGGCCGCCTGCCATTCACCATCATTGCGGAGAGCGCTTCCTGGTACGAAGAATCTTGTGAGAACAATACCGGAGCCAAGCGCGTGAATAAGACCAATGAACAATTACTGGCAATTATGGCCGATGAGAAAGTCGCGTACGTAATCGAAGGAAAAGAAGCCTATATCAAGCTCGCCAACAACCAATACAACACATTTCAGACCTCGGTTGTGGAAGGCCTGGAGCAGCTCGATATCGCAGGCGACAAGAAAAGAACGCTGTGGTGGGTGGACCTGGCCATGTGGCCGCACCTTGCCGACGGCATCCTGCAGCAACTGCAAGCCGAGCCTGGCGCCAAGCCCGACGTCAGCATGCTGTGGAATCCCCGCCGCTCGGTGAGCCACAAGGTCATTGACAACGGCGCCCAGTCGGCCAAGCTGCAATCGATGACCGTGATGGGCGGCCGCGTGCTGTCGCTGGAGACCAACATGACGGTGGGCGGCGCCAGTGGCGGGATCCAGAAGCTGGCCACGGCCATCTACACGGAATTCGCGGGTTCTTATGAGCTGACGCAAGCGGACCCGCGCCACATCGGCACCCACCGCGACCAGACCCTTCCTCCGCAGCACAAGCACATCGTGAAACGGGGCGGCGGCGAGTGGAGCGCCGACGATGTCGATACCGTATATGCCCTGGCGATGAGCCTCGGACTGACCGAATGGGATCCTGTGTTCGGCGCCAAGAACAAAAAAGTACGCGATCTTTCCAAGAAAGCGTAAGCCTGCCGCGTCAGACTTTGCGGTCGACTATCACGTAGTGCTTCTTGACCGGCTCCAGCACTTCGAACACGCCCCGGAAACCGGCCGGTATCACCAGCGCCGCGCCCGGGCCCGCCTCCACGGCGTGGCCCTGCTCGTCGATCAGGCGGCAGCGGCCCTCGGTGACGAAGAAAAACTCATCCTTTCCCGCGGCGAACTCGATGCGCCAGCTGCCCACCTCGCACGCCCAGATTCCCGCCGCCATATCGCCGTTCGCGCTGTTGAAATGGTTCCAGGTTGTGCGCGCAGGATTGCCCTGCAAGCGGCGCTCTTCGCGCGGATGGTCGTATTCGGGCAGCGGCGCCTGGGCCCTGAAATCGGTAATGGCTGGCATGTCGGACAGGCGGGAAAGTAAGGACCCCGCGATTGTACATGCGCCGCCAATCGATCGACATAAAAAAGGACGCGGCAACAGGCCCGCGTCCAAGAACGCCGGGGCACGCCCGGCGCGGAGGGAAGGGTGCAGCCGGCGGGCGGCGCGCGTCAGAACTTGTAGTTCGCCCCCAGCACGTAGGAGCGGCCGGATTTGCCGTAAAGCAGGGTGTCGTCGCGCTCGGTGTCCTTGCCGTAGCGCAGCGGCTCGTCGGTCAGGTTCTGCGCTTCGAACGACACGCGCAGCTGCGGCGTGACGTTGTACGACATCGACAGCCCGACCTTGGTGGACGGGTCGGCGAACGAATGGTCGCTGCCGTTGGCGTTGCGCAGCACGTCGCGGATGAAGCTGGAGCGGTGCGTGGCCGACACGCGGGCGCTGAACTTCTTGTCCTCGTAGTACACCGTCAGGTTGTAGGCGTTGGGCGACAGGCCGATGAAGTTCGCTTCCTCGGTCAGCTGCTCGTTGGCCGGCGTGCGCGGATTGTCCACCCGGGTGATGTAGGTGATCTTCGACTTGACCTTGGTGTAGTTGGCCAGCGCGCCGAAATTGCTCCAGGCCCCGGGCAGGAAAGTGAACGGCAGCTGCCAGTTCACTTCCAGGCCGTCCAGCGGACCGCCCTTGGTGTTGACCATCTGGCTCACGCTGACCTGGGTATTGGGCTGGATCTGGCAGGCGGGCGTGCCGCCTGTGATGGAGCAACCGGTGGCGGTCAGGTAGGAGTTCGACAGGCCCGTCTCGGCATACGTCATCAGCTCATTGGTACGCTGGATGAAGGTCTTGATGTTCTTGTGGAACACGCCCACCGAGAACATCGCGTTCTTCGCGTAGTACCACTCGGCCTGCAGGTCGAAGGTGTTGGCGCGGATCGGGTCGAGCGTTGGATTGCCGATCGAGACCGACTGGCCGGTCAGGTTGATGGAAGCCGACGGCGCCAGGTCCACGTATTCAGCGCGCGACAGGGTCTTGCCGGCCGAGAAGCGCACCAGCAGGTCTTTCGGCAGCGTGGCCGTCACGTTGAAGGCCGGCAGCCAGTCGCGGTAGGTGTGTTCCACCACGCGCGGCACCAGCTGGCCGGCAGGATCCTTGATCAGCTGCATGGCGGTGGTGGTGGTCTCGGCGCCGCGCACGCCCAGGTTGCCGCGCAGCGGCAGGCCCCATGCGTTGACCTTGAAGTCGCCCGACAGGAACAGTGCGTCGATTTTCTCGTCCACCTGGCGCTTGACCTGGTTGGCCAGCACGTATTCCGACAGCGGCACCGCGCTGCAATGGCATTCGGTGTTGTATACGGACTGGAACTTGTCCATGTCCACCGCCGCCCAGGAGGACGGCACGCCGGCACCCAGGCCGCTGCCAAAGCCGGACAGCTGGCGCGTGAGGCTGGCCAGCGAAACCCCGGCCGGCAGGCCCTGGATCGGAATGCCGCCGGACGCGACCTCGTAGTTGAACCAGCTGTTCCTGCGCGCGGACAGGCCGCTGCGCAGGGTGAGATTGTCGGTCAGCTCGTAGCTGGCGTTCACGGAGTTGGTTTTCAGGCGGTTCGAGGTGCGCAGGTAGCGTCCGACGAAGTTGCCGTGCACGGTGCCGTTGGCTTCCTGCGGACCGAACGAGAAGTTGTTCGGGTTGGCCACATCCATGCCGAAGTCCAGCGCCGGCACGCCGCCTTTCGAGAAGTCCCAGGTGAAGCCGTTGACGTTGGGTGCGTCGATCTGCACGGTGGCGCGGTGCGGATTGTTCAGGCGCGAGTCGGACACGCCCAGCATCAGGTCGACCACCAGGCGGTCGGTGATGTCGCGCTTGGCCGACAGCACGCCCTGCTTGAACAGGGTGGTGTATTCGTCCACCAGGCCTTCGCTGCGGATGTCGACCCCGTTGAATTTGCCATAGGTCCAGCTGCCCTTGTCGTCGAACTTGGCGTCCACGATCGAGGTTTGTCCCTTGCCGTTTTCAACCATGTCGCGGCCGAAGGAGATGGCCTGGATGTAGTTGTCGTAGCGCTTGTTGCTGTAGCGCCCGCCCATCAGGTCCAGATTCAGCTCGGTGGCGCGGTCGGGGCGCCATTGCAGGGTGCCGGTCAGGCCGGTGCGGTCGTATTCGGTCTGCGAGCGGCGGTAGCGCGGAATGCGCGGGTGGAAGGCGCCCGAGCTGCCCGGCGGCGCTGCCACGGTGCCGCCGAAGTCGTCCTTGCGGCCCATGATCTCGTTGTACAGCGCCAGATTGCCGGAGCGCGGCACGCCGAAGCCGCAGTTCTGCGCGTCGATGCCCTTGGCTGCATTGTTGAGCGGGTACTGCGTGGCGGCGCCGATCGGCGAGCAGAAGCCGCCGTTGACGGAGCCGGCTACGATGTCAACCGCCTCGTATCCTTCCTCGATGGCGCTGCGCTTGGAATAGGCCAGCGCCACCAGGGCGCCGACCTTGCCGACCGGCGTGTCCCAGCGGTTCGAATACAGGGCGGTGAGGCGGGGCTGGGTTTTCTTCGAGACCGTGTTATACAGGCCTTGCGCGCCGATGCTGGCGGTTTCGCCCTTGAAATCGAAGGGGCGCGCGGTGCGCAGGTCGACCGTGGCGCCCAGCGAGCCTTCTTCAACCCCTGCCTCGGAAGTCTTGCGCACGGCCAGGCTGTTAAACAGCTCCGCCGCGAACACGCTGAAGTCGAACGCGCGGCCGCGGTTGGTGCTGCCATTGATGTCGGATGCGCCGGTGGCCGTGGTGCCCTCGATGCCGTTGATGCGCACGCGCGTAAAGCCCGCGTTCAGGCCGCGCACGGTGATCTGCTTGCCTTCGCCGCCGTCGCCCTGCGCCACCGATACGCCCGGCACGCGCTGCATGGATTCGGCCAGGTTTGCGTCCGGAAACTTTGAAATGTCCTCGGCCTTGATGATGTCGATGATGCCGTCCGAATTCTTCTTGATGTTCAGCGCGTTGTTCAGGCTTTCGCGGAAGCCGGTCACCACCACGGTGTTTTCCGCAGCCGCTTGCGTGGCGGCTCGGGGGCCCTGAGCCTGCGCTTGTGCCTGCGCGTGCGCCTGCGTTGCTCCCACCAGGGCGATGACGCCCATCGCTATTTGCCGCAGCCGCGCGTGTGGAATGCCCGCCCGGTACTGAATTGCTCTTGTCATGCTGTCTCCTCTTTGTTTTAGTAAATCAGATGCCGGTTTCCACCGCGTAGACGTGGTTGGCGCCATGCATATTCGAGACGAACACCAGCCATTTGCCGTCCGGCGTGAAGCGCAGGTTGGGTTCCAGGCGGTAGTCGTGGGCCGACATGTCCACCAGCCGCGCCGACTTGAACTTCTCGATGGTGGTGAGCTTGTCGTCGTAGGACTCCAGGTCGGCGTCCACGATGGGTTCCGCTTGCAGCAGCGAGATCCACTTGCCGTCCGGAGCGTGGGCCACCATGTCGAAGTCGCCGCCGTCGCTGGCGAAGGTCTTGTTGTCCGGCGCGATATTGAAGTGCACGCCCCAGTCGTTCTGCTCCACGCGCTTCCACACCCGCTTGCCGGTAGCCAGTTCCAGTCCTGCCACCCAGAACACCTGGCCGCGCGGAGTCTGCAGGTCGTACCACAGCCATTTGCCGTCATGGCTGAAGAACTCGTGGCCCCATATCTCCATGTTCATGGTGCGGGTGTGCGCGCTGCGCAAGCCGCTGCCATCCGCGTTGATCAGCTTGATGCGGTCCACCCGGTGCCAAGGGCCTTCCATGCAGAAGCGGATCAGCTTTGGATCGGTGGGCGAGAACTGGGCGTGGCCGATCCAGTCCTCTGTCTTGTACAGCACCTTGCGCGCACCGGTTCTCAGGTCGATGGTGAACAGTTCGGCCGGCACCCGCGCGGTGAAGCGTTCCATCATGCGCACGCCCTTGGCCTTGGCGAAGTTGAGCGGCTTGCCGTCCGGCCCCAGGGCCGCGTATTCGGCCTGGCCGAACTGCTGTACGCTGGCCGCGTCCTTCGGCTGCAGCGGCTTGGCGCCGTAGGACACGGCGCCAAGCAGCAGGGTGTCGTCGGCGTTTGCACCGTTGATACTGCCCGCCTCGATGCGCGCCAGCTTGCGCACCTTCCGGCTATCGACGTGGATGGCGTAGATGGTCTTGGGTCGCTGTGCGGCTTCGCCTTCGCCCGCATCGGTAACGGCGTACACCGCCTCGCGGGTGGTGCGCAGCATGAACAGCAGCTCGTTCTCCTTGCCCTTGATCAGCAGGGAGGTCTTCCAGTCCTTGAGCCTCACCGCCACGATGCCGGACGGCGACTTGATCACCATGACGTCGCCTTCGGGCGTGTAGGCGTGGCGGTAGAAATAGAGCACGCCGGACGCGTCCTGGTCGGAAATACGGATGATGCGGCGGCCGGTCTTCGCGTCCTTCCAGTCCCTGGGAATGGGCGCCCCGTGCGGCGCGGCAGGGGCCGGGGGCGGAACGGGCTGCGCTTGCGTCTGCGCCCGGCTATGCGCGGATGGCGCCAATAGCGGCAGCAGGGTGGAGGCGGCCACGAGGTTCTTCAATACGGTACGGCGGCTTGCTTGCGTCATTGCTGCGTCCTTGCTGGGTCGTAGGAGAGGGCGCGGGTGGCCCGCATTTCCTGATCGCGGCGGGCTTTTTCCGCTTCGCCGATCACGGTTTTGGGGGCGATGGGCTGCGGTGTGGTGGCCAGGATGGTGGCCTCGTCGTCGCGCGCCAGGGCCGGTTCCGGCAGTGCTTGCGCCGGGCCGTGCAGGCCGATGACTTCCAGGCCCGCCAACAGGTAGGCGCCGGTGGCATAGGGACCGACATCGTCCGCGCTGGTTGGCACGGGCCGGTCGCCGGTCTTCTGCGCCGCGCCAACCAGGCCATTCGGCAGCACGTGCCGGTTGAGCGCCGCCCAGCCCCTCGTGACGGCCGGCTGGTAGGTCCTGCGGTCCAGCAGGCCGTGGTTGATGCCCCAGGCCAGCGCGTACACGAAGAAGGCCGAACCGGAGGTTTCCGCTTCGGGGAAGTTCTTCGGGTCGTTCAGGTCGCTGCGCCACAAGCCGTCGGCCTGCTGCAGCTCGGCGACGCGGCTGGCCATCTTCTTGAAGATGCCGGTATAGAAATCGCGTCCCTCGAAATCGGCCGGCATGGCTTCCAGCGTGCGCGCCAGGCCGCCCATCACCCAGCCATTGCCGCGCGCCCAGTAGATGGACTTGCCGCCGGTGCCCAGGTGGTCCTTGTCCTTGAAGCGTTCGTCGCGCAGGAACAGGCGGTCCTGCTCCATCCACAGCCGGGCGGCGGTGCGCCGCCACTCCCTGTCCATGGCGCGGAGGTATTGCGGGTCGCCGGTCAAGGCCGAGTGGCGCGCCAGCACCGGCGGGGCCATGAACAGCGCGTCGCACCACCACCAGATCAGGGCTCCGGTCTCCTGCGCGCGGTTCAGATGCGGCAGCATGAAGTCGAGCCGCTGGCGCAGCGGCATGATGACGCCCTGCTGGCCACGGCGGGCATACAGTTCCTGGTACAGGTCGCCGATCGCCAGTTCGTCGGCGTTGAGCAGCAGGCGGTCGGCACGGGCGCCGCGCAAGGCGTAGTTGTAGTGCTCGGCGGTGGCGGTGAGGAAGCGCAGCGTGTCCTTGTTGCCGGACACGCGCGCCAGCCGCGCCGCGCCGACGTAGAAGGTGGCGGCCACCCAATTGGAGGATATCTCGGCCAGGTTGGAGCCGGTCGAGAGCTGGATCGGGTGCCGGCTCATGTCGGCGATTTGCGCGGCCGACACGTAGTCCAGCGCCGCCAGCACGGCCGCGCGCGTTGGCAGCTTGTCAGGCGCAAAGGCCATGTCGGGCCGGGCCGGCGGGGTGAGCCAGCTGGCTTCGATACCGGCCACCGGGGCCGGGCTGTTCCTGGCTGTGTCGGCAGCGAACGACGGCAGTGACGGCAGCGCGGACGCGAGCAGGCCGAGCATGGCGAAGGACAGGGTGTTTTTTCGTACGGCATCGGCTCGTTTCATGGTGCCGCCGCAATCTGGATGTTCTCCGCGTTTTCCAGCGCGATGGGCTGGCCATTGCTGCCGGCGATGCGGCTGCGCCTGATCTGCACGTTGCGGGCGTGGCGGATGGAGCCGGCTGCTTCCGCTTCCAGGTCGACATCCTCCATGTGGATATTCTGCAGCGGCGCATCGGCGTAGGCTTCCAGCTCCACCGCCGTCTTCAGGCCTTTGGCAGTAACGCGGCTGATGCGGATGTCGCGCACCTGCGGCAGGCCCTTGTCGCGCGGGACTTGCTCAGTCAGAGTCTTCCAGTAGGCCGGGGCGTGCTTCACCTGGTCCGGAATCTTGGCGTAGCTGTAGGCCGGGAACCAGTTGAGGTTGATGCGGATGCCGGTTTCGGCCTGCTCCACGTCGATGTCGTGGATATCGATGTCCGACGCACCGCCGCCGCGCGTGGCGGCCGACTTGAACAGGATGCCGTAGCGCACCGGCCCCACGACTTTCAGGTTGTGGACCCGCACCTTGCGGATGCCGCCGGAGGTTTCGGAACCGAAGGTGACGCCGGCATATGCCGAGCGCACGGTGGAGTTGCGGATGACGACGTTCTCGGTGGGCCGGTTCACGCGCAGGCCGTCGGCGTCGCGCCCGGCCTTCAGGCACAGCGCGTCGTCATTGGCGTCGATGTCGGCGTTCTCCACCAGCACCGTGTGCGAGGAGTCGATGTCCACGCCGTCGGTGGACGGGCCCTTGCCGTCAATATTGTTGCGCACGGTGATGCCGGAGACTTTCACGTCGTGCGAGTACACTACCTGCACGGTCCAGAAGCCCGAACGCATCAGCTGCAGGGGCGCGCCCTGGGGGCCGTTGCCCAGTTCAACGCGGCTGGAATTGTAGATCTGGATCAGGCGCGGACGCTGCGCATCGTAATCGGCGGCCCAGCGCAGGCCGCGCGCCTCGTAGTCGTAGCGGATCGACTGGAAGCGGTCCCAGAACACCTTGCCGTTGCCGTCGATCGCGCCTTCGCCATAGATCTTCACGTCGGTTTGCTGGTAGACGTTGAGCAGCGCCGATGGCCATGCCAGCTCGATGCCGGCGATGCGGGTCGGCATCACCGGATAGGCCTTGATGCCCTGCGCGCCGGCCAGCTTGACGCCCTTGTCCAGCCGCAGCGCCATGCCGGATTTCAGGAACAGCGAGCCGGTCAGGTAGGTGCCCGGCTTGAGCACCAGCGTGGCCTTGCGCGCCGCCGCGGCGTCGATGGCCTTTTGCAGGGCCGCCGTGTCGTTGCTCACGCCGTCGCCCCTGGCGCCAAAGGTTTCGGCGCGTACGATCGCGCCGGACAGGCCGCGCGGCGCGGCGATGGCGATATCGGAGGCCGCCTTCGCGTGGACGTCGATGGCCTTCTGCGGCGCCGAGTTGTACCAGGAATAGCCGTTGCGCCGGCCCTTGGAGATATTGTTTACGTCATCCTGGATCGATTTGTCCCAGTCGCCGAAGATCGGCTTGCCGGTCCGGATGTCGTAGTTGCGCGACCAGATCGGGCCCGCGCCCGGCTTGTCCACCAGTTTGCGGCCTTCCTCGTCGCTCACCTTGGTAAAGGCCTTGCCGTAGATGGCGTGCGCCTTCAGCCAGGCGATGCCGGCATCGACCGCAGCCTTGATCTCCGGGGTCTGCTGCGGCTGGCGCATCAGGAACAGCAGCACTTCGCTGCTTTCCGCGCTGGCCAGCGAGCGCATTTCGTAATTGCGGGCCGAAATCGGCCGCAACGTAATGGCGTCCACCTGCTGTGGCCAGACGGTCTTCTTGCCGTCGACTACAACTTGCGCGTCGAGTATGGGCCTGATTGCGCGGGCGCTGGCGGCGCCGGCCTGTTCGCGCAGATCCTTGGCCACGAAGGCAAAATCGGCATGGCCCTCGGCGATATCCTCCAGGATCATGGCCGCTTCGGCCACCGCGTTGTCGTTGAAGGTGATGCCGTCGTGGAAGCCGCCTTCCAGCGGGAAGTTCTGCGGCCAGCCGCCGTTGGGATACTGCGCCATCAGCAGGTAGTTGATGGCCTTGGCGATGCTGGCGCGGTAGGCGTCGCCGTCCTTGCCGGGCAACTGCGCCTGGACCCGGCCCAGGAAGCGCATCTCGGTGGTGGTGGCGCCGTTGTCCAGCGTACCCACGAAGGTCCAGAAGCGGTCGCGCGGTGCGTCGAAACTGCCGGTGTCGAGCTGCATGGTTTCCGCGTCGTTGGCGAAACGCTGGCCGCGCAGGCGCGGCGGGTTGGTGCGGTCCTGGTTCTTGCTCCAGCCGCCGGAAGGCGTCTGGAAGCTGACGATGGTGTCGGCAATGGCGCGGGCTTCGGTGGACCCGTACCAGGCGGCTTCCTTGGTCAGCGGCATCTTGCCGCTGCCTGCCACCGGCGGCGGCGGCGGGGTCTGGCCCGGCTGGAGTTCGGCGGCCAGGCTGTCGCGGTCGAACCGTTCCTGCTTTTGCGAGCGGGCGATGTAGTCGGCCCATACGGCGCGCTGCGCGGCGGGCAGCTCGGCTAGCCGCGCCAGGCCCACTTCGGGGGCCGGGGTGTTGGCGCCGACCACCGCGCTGAACGCCGGTGCGGCGAGCGCAAGGCACATGGCGCCAATGACGCCTGCCCTGTTGTCAAATCTCATCATGTCTCCTTCTTGTTTTGCCGGGCGCATGCTGCCCCGTTACTACTTAAGACTAGCGAACGCGAAGCTTCCTCAAGCAAAACCGCAAACACGCAAAAACATGATTAATTGCGCCGGGCGGGCCTATACAACTTCACTTTCGGTGGTGCCGTATGGTTGAATGACCAGCCCCGAATCGATCATCAAGGCTAGCCACATGCGTCCGATTTCCCTCTCCCGCCGCCGTCTCATGCTCACCGCCGCAGCGGCAGGCGCAGCGCTGGCCCTGCCGGCCGGCGCCGGCGCTGCGGGCCGCCGCGATGATCGGGGGGAGGGCACCGGGCGCATGGGGCGAGTCGATCCCATTGATCGCCAAGCGCTGGTCGGCAGGCACAACCCGGTTCTGACCGGCGTTGACCCGTCCGCGCCGCTCATGCTGGGCAACGGCAGTATCGGTTTCACGGCGGACATCACCGGCCTGCAGACCTTCACCGAGCCATACAGCAAGATCGCGCCGCTGCTGACGCAGGCGCAGTGGGCCTGGCACAGCTTCCCCAACCCGGAGGGCTACACCGTCCGCGACACGCAGGTCGAGATCGAGGTGCGCGGCCGTACGCGCCGCTATGGCTACATCAAGGACTGGGCCGACGCCGCCAAGAACCCGGCGGTGGCATGGATCAGGGAGAATCCGCACCGTTTCTCGCTGGGCCGCGTGGCGCTGGACCTGCGCGCGAAGGACGGTTCGCCGGCGCGCTTCGCCGATATCCGCGATGCGCGCCAGGAGCTGGACATGTGGCGGGGAACGCTGACCAGCCGCTTCGTCTACGACGGTGAAGCGGTCACCGTCGTCACCCGCGTGCTGCCCGGGCAGGACACCGTGATGGCCGATGTGCGTTCCGCGCTGATAGGGCAGGGCCGCCTGGGCGTCGCCGTGCGCTTTCCGGGCGTGTCCAGGAATCTCAATCCGGATCCTTCGGACTGGGCGAATCCGGCCTCCCACACCACAACCGAGCTGCCGCGCGTGGCCGGCGAGGTGCGCCTGCGGCGCCGCATCGACGGCACCGCCTACCACGTCGCCATCGCCGCACCGGGTTCCGGCATCGAAAAGACGGACATCCATGCTTACCGGGTCGGCGCGAAAGGGAACACGCTGGCGGTCATGGTGCAGTTCTCGCCGGAGGCCGGCGCCGCCATGCCCAGCCCAAGGGCGGCGGCGGGGTGGACCACGCGCCACTGGATCAACTACTGGGTTCAAGGCGGCATGGTCGATTTCTCCGGCTCGGCCGATCCGCGCGCGGTGGAGCTGGAGCGCCGCGTAATCCTGTCGCAATACCTGATGAAGGTGAACGCCGCCGGCAGTTTCGCGCCGCAGGAAGAGGGCTTGTTCTCCAACAGCTGGAACGGCAAGTCGCACCTGGAGATGCATCCCTGGCATGCGGCGCACTTTGCACTGTGGGGCAGGCCGCAGCTGCTGGAGAAGAGCCTGGGCTGGTACGTCGGTTTCCTGCCGAAGGCGAAGGCGCGCGCCACGGAACAAGGCCTGCAGGGCGCCTGGTGGCCCAAGATGATAGGCCCGGATGGCGTGGACAGCCCATCGAAGGTATCGCCCTTCATCATGTGGCAGCAGCCGCACCCCATCTACATGAGCGAGTTGCTGTACCGGGCAGGCGGCGCCGGAGAAGGCGGCAAGCGGGTGCTGCAAGCCTATGCCGCGCTGGTGGAGGAAAGCGCTGCGCTGCTGGCGTCCTACGCGCATCTGGACGAGCAAAGCGGCAAGATGCGCCTCGGTCCGCCCGTCATCCCGGTGCAGGAGAACTTCCCGCCGCTGGCAACGTTTGATCCGACGTTCGAACTGGCCTACTACCGTTGGGGCATCGAAACTGCCCAGGCCTGGCGCGAGCGTGCCGGCAAGGCCCGCCGGGACGACTGGGATGCGGTGCTGGCCAAGTGGCCGGAGCTGCCGCAAACGGACGGCCTTTACCTGCCTGTGCGCTCCGAGCCCGGCTTCTGGGAAAAGGCAGCCGGCGCCTGCAAGTCGAATGCGCTGGAAGAGGCATGCCAGAACCGCGACCACATGTCCTTCCTGATGCCGCTGGGCTGGCTGCCCGGCCGCGATGTGGACAAGGCCACCATGCGCCGCACCTTTGACCGCATGAAGCGCGACTGGGATCTGCGCCAGACCTGGGGCTGGGACTACCCGATGATGGCAATGACCGCCGCGCGCCTCGGCGCGCCGGAAGAAGCCATCAATTGGCTATTCTTCGAGGCGAAGAACAACAAGTTCGGCAAGAGCGGCATGACGCCGCGGGTACACCTGGACGCGCATGCCGCCGCCTTCGTGCCGACCGCCACCGGCGCCGGCGCCGAAGCCGATCCGCAGGCCGGGGCCGGACCGGATGGCCCGGGCTACCAGCGCGCCGCGGAGGCCTACTTCCCTTCCAACGGCGGACTGCTGCTGGCGGTTGCGCTGATGGCCGGCGGCTGGGACGGGCAGGCCGGCCCCGCCCCCGGCTTCCCCCAAAACGGCTGGAAGGTCAGGGCCGAAGGCATACTGCCGTCACTTTGACAGGGTTTCGTTGACGGTCTTGCCGTTGATCGTCACGTTCGTCAGGACCACGTTCTGCGCATGGTGCAAAAATACCGGCTGGCCGGCGTGGCGCACCGTTCCAAAGTCGCAGTTGGTGAAGGAAATGTTCGTCACCGGCAGGATCGCGCTCCCCGCCTGTCCGTTGAAACTGGATGCGACCGGGCCGAGTATCACGACTGCCTGGTAGCACGAATAGTCGCCATCGGCCATCTTCACCGTTCCGGCACGCAGGTTCGAAATGTGCACCTCCGACACGCTGGGCGGCCGGATGCGCACGGCATCGTCGCCGGCCGCGTAGTTGCAGTCGATGGTGACGATGGCGCCGCCGCCCGTCGCCAGCCCCTTGAGCGGGTTGGCCGGGTCCTGTTTGCCGCGCCGGTCGCGCGCGTCCACGCCGTTCGGCAGCTGCACATCCCGCACATACAAATGGCGCAGGAAGCCGCCCCGGTTCATATTGGTCTTGAGCCGTATCGCCGTGCCCAGCGGATCGCTGGCCCAGTGCGCGTTGCGGAACTCGATGTTCTGCGCGTACACGTATTCGATCCCGGCAGCCATCTCGCTGCCCAGTGTCACGCCGCCGTGGCCGCTGTTCATGATGCAGTTCTGGATCACCACGTTGCGCGTGGGGCCGAACTGCGTATCCCGGTTCTTGCCGGACTTGATGGCGATGCAGTCGTCGCCCGTGTTGAAAGTGCAGCCGTCCACCAGCACGGTGTCGCACGACTCGGGGTCGAAACCATCGTTGTTCGGTCCCTTGCTCTGCATGTTCACCCTGCTGATGCGGAGGTAGCGGCAGTTCACCGGATGGTGCAGCCAGAACGGCGAAGCGACCGCCTGATAGCCTTCCATCACCACGTCGCTGCAGCCGATGAACTCCACCAGGCAGGGCCGCAAGTGGTGGCCGATACCGAACGTTCGCCGCGCCAGCGGCACCCCGGCCTCGGACAGCGCCGGCAGGTAGCGGGTGTCGCCGTTCCAGCGCGGGTGCTCGCCCTGGATCAGCCTGCGCTGCTCGGCGCTCAGTCCCGGCGCCACTGCCTCCAGCGGTAAATTGAGCGGGTTGACGGTGGCGGCGGACACCTCTTCGCCCTTGCGGTCGACCCAGCCCCACCACGAGCCGCCGCCGGACTCGAACGGTACGCCGGCCTGGCCGTTGAGCACACTGGTCCAGTCGGCGCCGGTCAGTGCAATGTTGTGCTGGTTGTAGGCGTACACCAGCGGCGAATAGTTCAGCACGTCGTTGCCCTGCCAGCGCGAGATCACCAGTTTGCCGCGCTCGCCGCAGTCGATGTCGCCGTACTTGGCGTAGTCGAGCGGATTGGCGCTGAAGTACACCTGCGCGCCGGAAGCGAGGTGCACGTGCACGTTCGAACGCAGCACGATGGGTCCCTTGCAGTACCAGTTCCCGGCCGGGATCAGCACGCGGCCGCCGCCCTTCCGGTGGCAGGCCGCGATGGCGGCCGCGATGGCCGGGTAGCAGTCGGGCGATCCCGGCGCTGGGGTCTGCACGTCCCACTGTTCCTTGCGCCAGGTGGACTTGGCCGCCACCAGCTGGCTGGACCTGGCGCCGTAGGCTGTGATGGGAAAGTCCTGCTTGCGGAAGTCCAGGGGCCTGGCGCAGCGCGCGGCGATATCGGCCGCGCGCTGCCATGGATCGGTGCCGGCGCGCGCCCGCGAGAAAGGGGCGGCGGCGCCGGCGCTGGCCGCCAGGGCGCTGGCTTTGCGCAGGAACAGGCGGCGGTGCGGATGGGTGGCTTGGCTCATGGCGGCTCACATGGTGCGGAAAGTGGCGCCAACCATGATGCGGCGCCCGGAGTAGTTCAGGTCCAGCAGGTTGGGCGTGCCGTCCGCGAACGGGGCGTACTGGCCCTGGCTGTTGGAGGTGGTGTTATTGGTCAGGTTGCGGCCTTCGATGAAGAATTCCACGTTCGGCCGCCAACGGTAGGACAGCTTGGCGTCGATGTAGCGGGTGGCGTCCTTGAAGTTCGGCGAGCCAGGGTTGTAAGGGAAGCCCACCCGCACCGGCGCCGCGTTCGGGTAGTTGTTTACGCCCGCCGCGTTGCACGAGGCGATGCAGGTGAAGGAAGCCGCCACCGCTTGCACGGCCACGCGGGCTGCCAGCTTGCCGTCGTCGTACCAGAGCGCCCAGTTGTAGGTGTACCTGGACTCGCGCGCCGGCGGCAACGGCGTGCCGGTCAGCAGGTCGACGATGTTCTCATTGCTGGCCTTGGAACGCTGCTTGCTGTAGTTGGCGTCCATGCCGGTATAGCGCAGCAGTGAAGGCAGGAAGGTAAAGGCGGTCTTGGTGGTCAGTTCCAGGCCGGTGCGGCTGGTGGCCGCGCCGTTCATCCAGGTGGAATAGTCGAACAGCACGTCGGCCAGCGGTATGCCGGTGGCCGGGTCGACCATGTCGGTGCCGGCGAACAGCGGCACCTGCGATACGCCTTGCGGAATTGCCGGGCCCACCTTGCCGCGCTGCCTGAACACGGATGCGCTGAACATGGTGTCGCGGTTCGGATAGTACTCCAGCGCGAAGTCCTGGTTCAGGTTTTGCTGCGCCTTCAGCAGCGGGTTGCCGATGGTGCCGGAGCAGCGCTGGAACACTTCGTTCTCGTCCTCGCGGCGTTCGTCGAAGGTGCAGGTACCCGACGGCAGCAGGCGCGATACCGGCGGGCGCGCCACGGTCTTGGCGACGTTGTAGCGCGCCACCAGCTTGTCCGGCACCATCCACAGGGCCAGGTTCAGGCTGGGCAGCACGTCGTTGGAGGTGGCGTCGGTGCGCGTGGCTTGCGAAACCCGGGTGGTGACGGTGCCGCCGGGTGCGTCGCGGTTGAACGGGTCGTAGGTGGGCGTCTTGGTGATGGCGACAAAGGTCATCATGCCGGTGCCTTCGACCTGGGTGCGCACGTAGCGTACGCCGGCGTTGCCTTCCAGTTCCCAGCCGAAGGGCAGGGCGCGGTTGGTGAAAGGCACGCGGTCCACGCTGAAGTCGCCCATCAGGTAGAACGCGGAAGTACGCTCCTTGAGCTGCGCGTAGGGCTGGTCGTAGACCTGGCCGTCGCTGGCCTTGCAGCGCTTGACGCAGTCGAAGTTGGCGTTCGGGATGCCGGTCAGCGCGAACACCTTTTCCACGTCGATCTGGGTCCAGTTGTCCATCAGGCCTTCCGGGCGGTCCTTGGCACCGTGGAAGAACTGGGTGGGCGTTGCCTGCAGCACCATGGTTTGCTTGAGCAGGTCGAGGAACTGCGGCATGGTCATGACGGCCGAGCTGTCGAAGGCCTGGCGCGTGTTGTCCTTCATGATCAGGCCGTACTGGCACTTGTTGCCGCCCGGAGCGAGGGAGCCGGGCGTGTCCTGGCAGCCGTACAGCGTGCTGCGCAGGGTGGGCGAGGGCAGCACCAGCGGCGCCTTGTAGCCGGGCTGGCCGAAGGTGCCCACCGGATCACGCAGGATGTAGCCGCCGTTGTTGATGGTCCAGCTGTCGCTGCCGGTGTCGCGCAGGTTGAAGCCGGACTTCACGCGCTTGAGGAAGGGCACCGACTCCGGTATCGCGTAGCTGACATCGAGCTTGGCCGTGCGCTCGCCGCTTTCGCGGATCTGCGGCTCCCACGTGACGTTGGGCGACGAGGTCACGGCCTGCTGCTGCGCCGCCGTGTAGGCCGGGATCGGCTTCGAATTGTAGGGGCCGGGGTTGACCGCCGAGCTGGCGCCGTTCGGATACAGCTGGGCGAAGCGGTCGAAGCTCTGCTCCTTGACCGGGTCCACGCCGGGGAAGGTGTAGCCCCACAAGCCGTTCGACAGCAGCTTGGCGGTGGCCGGGCCGTAGTAGTCGATGAAGGACAGGCGCTTGGCGCCGCGCCGGAAGTCCGAACCCGCATCGCCCACGAAGAACTCTGCGGTCAGCCCGCCGCGCTTGAACGTGCCGCCCAGCTGCAGGTATTTGGCGGTGGTCAGGCCGATGTCGTGCAGCTGGTCGGTGCGGGCCGCGCCGGCCAGGAAGGTGTACTGCGTCACGTGGTGGGCTGCATCGACCGTGACCGAGCCGGGCACCGTGTTCGGCTGGCCGTTGGCCATGGCCAGGTTGCCCAGGCTGTAGGCCAGCTGGTTGATGTCGTTGTGGCGCTTGTTGTAGCTGCCTTTCGCGTACACGGTGAGCTCGTCGTTCACCTTGAAGTCGGCCCGCAGGTCGAGGTTCTTGCGGCGGTCGATCTCGCGCTTGACCAGGTAACGCGGGCCCGACGGCGTGTAGTCGTTCCACTGGTTCAGGCAGGTAGTCAGCTCGTTGTTGCGCTGGTTCTGCGCGGCGGTGCGGGCGGCCGACGCAATGGTGTTCAGCTGGGCGGCGCTCAGTGCCGGGAACGCCGCGGCGCAGTCGGCCTTGGTGCGGGCCGCGGCGGAACGGGTGACGATGTCGATCGGGCTGCCCGAGTTGAAGAAGCCGCCGCCGACCAGCGGCGATTGCAGCAGCGGATTGGTGGCCACGGTGTCGGCCGTGTTGACCGTGCCGGGCTGGAAGGTGAAGGTCTTCTCCGGCGAGTTGTCGAAGTCGTGCAGGCGGAAGTAGCCCTGGTTGCCGTTGCCCGCCGCCTGCGCCGAGTGCCCTTCGTTGAGCAGCGTGGTGGTGGACGCGTTGAGCAGCAGGCCGAGGCGGCCATCCAGGAACTTGTCGGCCAGGATCAGGTTCGCGTCCGGCTCCCACTTCTTGTTCAGCGAATGCTGGGTGGCGCCCAGGCGCAGCGAGGCGTAGGGCTTCTTGAAATCCAGGCCGGTGCGGGTCTTGATGATGATGCTGCCGCCCAACGCGCCTTCCGTCATATCGGCGGTGGAGCCCTTCACCACGTCCACGCTCTTGATCAGGTCGGCCGACAGCTGGCGGAATTCGACCGCGCGGCCGTCGCCGCCGCCGTTCATGTCGGAGCCGCCGGCCGACTGCACGCCCTGGCCGTCCAGCTCCACCCGCGTCAGTTCCGGGCCGTTGCCGCGCACCGCCACGCTCACCCCTTCGCCGAACTCGCCGCGGTCGAGCGCGATGCCGGCCATGCGCGAGATGGCCTCGCCGATGTTGCGGTCCGGGAGCGAGCCCACGTCTTCGGCCACGATGGAGTCGGTGGCGGTGGCGGCGTTCTTCTTGCGCTCGATGCTTGACTGCTGCGATGCCCGCGTGCCCACCACCAGCACCTGCTTGACCTCGTCCTTGGCCGCGCCGGCGGCGGCCGGCGGAAGCTTTGCGGGGTCTGCTGCGGCCTGGGCCTGCGCGTCCGTCAGCGGTGCGCCCATCATCAGCACGGCGGCCGATACGGCGACGCAGGTGGCCTTGCGCTGGCTGGGGGGAGTGTTTTTCGTCATGGTCTGGTCCGATATTTTCGAGTCGCTGGTTAGGTTTCCAGGTGACGCAGGCGAGCGCCTGAGTATCACCACGGTGCCGCTGGAGCCAACCCTGCCTACCAGATCGGTGCACATCAACAGCCTGTCCACCGCCTCGGAAATACCAAACGCGCCCGCCAGTGCGTTGGTGCTCACGCCTTCCAGGATATCGGCCGACGTCAAGATGTTGATGCCGGCCTGCCGCGCGAATTCCGGAATGGAGTCCGTCGCAACGCCGGCCGGAATATTGAACGGCCGGGCCGATTCCTGCGCAGCGGAACTGCCCGCATGAGCTGCCAGACTGACGGCCAGCATGACGCCGGCCGCATTAGCGCAATGGTGCATAGAGAACATGCACATCTCCTCTTTCTGATTGGCGGAACTATGCTGCTCCGTTAATACTAAAGACTGCCGGCGCAGGCGGCTTCCTCAAGCTGCCTGGATGGAAAACCTAAACACTCAGAAATATGATCGGACCTAGCGCGAGCCGGCGTTGTCGGCCTGCCCGATGAGTATCGTGTCCGCAGTGATGGTGATGGGCACGGCCAGCACGGTGCTGACGTCCTTGGCGAACAGCTCCGGCGCGTCCAGCTTGTACTGGCCGAACAGGCGCTTGCCGGCCAGCGCCGCGTCGACGATGACGATGGTCTTCGGGCTGTAGCGGTTGAAGTCGGCGACGGCGTCGCCCAGGGTCTGGTTCTTCAGTATCAAATTGCCCTCTCGCCAGGCCAGTTTCCGGTTCACTTCGGAAGGCTGGCGGGTTATGGAAATGGCGCTGGCCTGCGGCTCGAGAAAAGCGCGTTCCCCAGCCGCCAGCAGGCGCCGTTGCGCGGTGCGGTCCTTGCTCCATACTTCCACCGTGCCTTCCGTCACCAGCACTTCGGTGCCGCGCGCAAAGCGCCGCACGGCGAAAGCGGTGCCGACGGCGCGCACGCGCGCGTCCCCGGCTTCGACGATGAAAGGCTTGGTCTTGTCCTTGGCCACTTCAAACCACGCTTCGCCCTGTTGCAGGTTGATCTTGCGCCGGGTCCGCGTGAACTCCACCTCGATGCGGCTGCTGCCGTTGATGGTGGCAATCGACTTGTCCTGCAGCGGCACTTTGCGGAATTCGCCTTTCGCCGTGGTCAATACGGTGTCTTGCCGGACAGCCGAAAAGCTCAGCGTGCCGACCGCCGCGACCAGGCAGGCCGCAAGCGCAACGCGCTGGAGCAGGCCGCGCCGGGTGCTGGCCGGTTCGGCGGCAAGCGGTTGCGGCGCCGTTGCGAGATTGATCGCGTTGCAGATCGCCATGGCCCGTACATACGCGCCCTGATGCCGCGTATCGGCCGCGTACCACGCGTCGAACTGTGCGCTCTCGGCGTCGCTCAGGCCGCGCGCCATTTTGCGCGCTACCCACTCGAAGGCTTGGTTATCAATCGTTGACATTGCTTTTGACGTTGTTTTCCCTGGCTGCCCGCTTTCTTGCGACGAATCTGGCGTCTCCGGTTTCCTGATGCACGCCATGCCTGGCAATCATTTCCGACATCAAGCGCATACCCTTCATCATTTCGTGTTCCACCACGCCGTCGGTCAGTCCCAGCGTTTCCGCCGTCTCCTGCTGCGACAGGCCGTGTATCCTGCGCGCCCGGAACACGTTCTTGCAGCGGTCCGGCATGTTGGCCACCAGGCCGATTACCCATTTCAGCTCCGAACGCGCGAACACCACGCGCTCGGGGGAGGGCGCGGTGTCGGCAATATCCAGGTCTTCCAGGTTGGCGATGGTCTCTATCTGCACCACCGAGTCGCGCTTGATGCGGTCGAGGACGATGTTCTTGGCGGCCCGGAACACGAACGGCTTGGGGTCGCGCACATGGTCCAGGCTGGCCATCGACAGTATCCGGTAGCAGGTTTCCTGCACCACGTCGTCGATCTCGGCGGGTCCCGTGCACACGCGGCGCAGCATCCTGCGCAATTCGGCCTCGTGAGGCAGGAAATGTATTGTCAGCCAGTCAACTACTTCGGTGTGCATAAGCTCGCTCATTCGTGCCCCCCTATTGCTTAAGACGAGCACGCAAGCTTACTCCTCAACAATTCTTGATTGACCCTCCATTCAATCAACCGGATGAGCGTTTCACGATCCGGCTCGGCACGCGCTGGATCGGTCCGCCACACCGGGCCATGGCGCACCCGGCGTGGCGCGCGCAGCGATGGCGGCGCCTATTTGCGCAGGGTGCCGGAAGCGATGCCGCTGGCGGCGCCGGCGGCTGCGCGCACCGCCGCATCGTCAATCGCCGGCAGCTGCGCGGCCTTTAGCGGCGTGTTGGCCGGACCATGCAGCACCGCGCCGTCGGTGGCGAAGCGCGAGGCGTGGCAGGGGCAATCCCAGGAGCGCTCCACCGAATTCCAGTGCACCTGGCAGCCGAGATGGGTGCACCTCGCCGACACCGCATGCAGGCCGCCTTCGTCATCGCGGTAAACCGCCAGCTTGGCCGCGCCGTCGCGCACGATGGCGCCTTGTCCGGGCGGAATCTCGGCGGCCGATTCGACCTCGCCCCCTTTCATCCAGTCGGCGTACTGGGACACGGTGTTGGCCTGTTCCCTGGCGAATTCGCCCAGTCCGTGCGTGGCCTTGCGGGCCGGATCGTACAGCGCGATCCAGGGATTCGCGCGCCGCATCACCATGTCGCGGATGATCATGGCACCGATAGCCGTGTGCGTCATGCCGTTGCCCGAATCGCCGGTGATGATGTAGACGCTGTCGCTGTCGAGCGGGTTGCGGCCGAGGAAGGCCAGGCCGTCCGCCGGCTCCATCACTTCGCCGGACCAGCGGTATTCCACCGACAGCGCCATCGGGAAGCGGGAGCGCGTCCATTGTTCGAGCTCGGCGAAGCAGTGTTCGGGATGCCAGTCCTGGCCGACCTTGTGGTCCGCACCGCCGACCAGCAGCAGCTCGTGGCTGGGCCGGTGCCACAGGCTGTGCAGGCGGATGTAGTGGTAGGGGCTTCCGGTGTCCCACAGCAAGATGCGCGGCACGCTGCCCGCCGGCACCAGGGCGCCGATCACGTAGCTGCGGTAGCCGGCTTGCTTGGTGTGCATCACCACCCGGTTGTTGAACGGCGTGTTGGTCGCCACCACCACCACGCCGGCCAGGATGCGGCCATGCGGCGTGCTGATGCGCTGGCCGTGGTCGGTCTGTTCGACCTGCAAGGCGGGCGTACGGGCATAAATGCCGGCCCCGTTGCGGGCCAGGCAGCCCGCCAAGCCCACCAGGTATTGCACCGGGTGGAACTGCGCCTGGGCATGATAGCGGACGCAAGGCCCGGTATCGAACGGCAGGCCCGGCACGCGGTCGCCCAGGCCGGCCTGCACGCCGGCGCGCACGGCCGCCTGGACTTCCGCCGCGAGGTCTTTTTCCTTGCCGCCCGGCAGGTTGAACAAATAGCCGTCCAGGCGTTCGAAGCCGCACTCGATGGCTTCGCGGGCAACAATTTCCTCGACCAGCCGGATCGCCCGCCCGTAGCTGTCGGCAACCAGCCTGGACTGCCTGGCGCCGAACTTCTCCTCAATGCCGGCATACCATTCATCGGGCGGGAAAAAGTGGGCGGTGGTCCTGCCGCTTTCGCCCGCGCCCACGCCCAGCGCGTCGATCACGGTAACCCGCTTGCCTTCCTTCATCAGCAGATAGGCCGTGGTCAGGCCGGCAATGCCGGCGCCGATCACGCACACGTCGGTGTCGAGGTCGCCGGGCAGCGGTGGATAGTTGAGCTCGGATGCATCGTCCATCCAGACCGATGACGAGCGCCCATTGGTGGTGAAAGTCATGATGGCTCCTTTCGTTAGTTGACCGGGCCAGCCATCAGTGTGCGCGCACTGCGGAAATCGCGCAGCAAGCCAGCTCCGAATCGAATCATGCTGCGCTGCGGGCCGCAACAAAACACGCCCTGGCACTTCGGCTTGTCGCAAATTGCGAAGTCGCCGTCGTGAATTGGCAATGCCGTTTCTTTCCCCGAGCCCTACTATTCCCTCACGTTGACCGGCCCGCCATGCATGGTCCGGCAGCGCCCACCACATACCAATAACGAGGGGGAGACACAAGCATGACCAAGGCACAACATCCCGTTGCGAAGACCGCGCTGGCTGCGGCCCTGTGCGCCATCGGCGCCATCGGCGGCGTCCGGGCCGGCGAACTGGAGACCGGCAATCCGGATCTGGCGATGCGCTGGGATAACACCGTCAAGTACAACTACGGACACCGTCTGAACAGCCAGGAGGGGGCCATCCTCAAGTCGGCCAACTACGACGACGGCGACCGCAACTTCAACAAGGGCACGGTGTCCAGCCGGGTCGACCTGCTGAGCGAGTTCGACGTGGTCTACCAGCGGCGCATGGGCTTGCGCGTGTCGGCCGCAGGCTGGTACGACCGCGCCTACCGCCGGCTGGACAACACCAACCCCGCCTCGTCCAACCACCTGGAGAACGGCAAACCGGCCGTCGGCCTGTCCCGGTACGCCAGGCGCTACCACGGCGGCGCCTCCGGCGAGGTGCTGGACGCCTTCGTCTTCGCCGGCTTCGACGCAGGCGACATGCCGGTCAACCTGAAGCTGGGCCGCCACACGCTGTTCTGGGGCGAGAGCCTCAGCTCGCCGGTGCACGGCATCAGCTTCGGCCAGTCGCCGGTGGACTTCATCAAGGCCTATTCGGTGCCCGGTTCGGACGCCAAGGAACTGTTCCTGCCGCGCGCGGCCGCCTCAGTACAGATGTCGCCCAGCACGCAACTGAGCCTGGCGGCGCAATACTTCCTGGACTGGAAGCCGGCCCGCATGCCGGAATCGGGCTCCTTCCTGGGCTTCTTCGACTACGCCTTCCAGGGCGCGGAGAGCTTCAATCTCGGCCCGCTCGGTCCGGCCGCGCAGCGCCAGGGCGACAGCGAACCGAAGAAGTCGGGCGACTGGGGCGTGTCGGCGCGCTGGAGCCCGGCCTGGCTGGACGGCACCGTGGGCGTCTACGCGCGCCGCACCTCGGACATGCTGCCACAGGCTAACCTGCGCCTGGCCGGCCTGCCGGCCGCGCTGTTCGGTCCCAGCGGCGCGGCCTTGTGCACCGCCGCCATCCCGGGTGCGGCCGTGGCTGGCGGCAACTGCTTGTTCTACCCGGCGGCGCTGGGCGCCACCAGCCGCTACCAGCTGGAGTATGCGAACGGCATCGGCGTGTACGGCCTGTCGCTGTCCAAGAGCGTGGCCGGCGTGTCGCTGGGCGCCGACCTGTCCTACCGCACCGGCATGCCGCTGTACAGCACCCCGGCGCTGCTGATGCCGGTGGGGACCAGTCCGGCCATCCTGGCCGCGCTGAACGCCAAGGTGGGCGGCGCCGTGGTGGTGGCGGCGGGCGCGCTGCCGCAGCGCGGCGAGGCGAGCGGCGCGCGCGGCAACACCTGGCACGGCGCGCTGAACCTGATCGGCACCATGGCGCAGACGCCGCTGTCGGACGCGCTGACCTGGAACGCCGAAATGGTGTGGAGCCGGCTGGGCAGCATCAGCCAGGGCGCCGCCTTCTACCGCGGCCGCGCCAGCTACACCGGGATCGACAAGCCGGGCAAGGACTACGTGGGCCTGACGGTAAACGTGTCGCCGACCTGGTTCCAGGTGCTGCCGGGCCTGGACCTGAGCATGCCGCTCAGCTATGGGCGCGGCCTGTCGGGCAACTCGCAGGTGCAGGCCGGCGGCAACAAGGACGCCGGCAGCCTGAGCGTGGGCCTGGCCTTCGACTTGCGCCAGAAGTACCGCTTCGACATCAAGTACGTGGACTTCTTCGGCCCGGTCGCCACCGATCCGGCGAGCGGCGCCATCACCTCGAATGCGGGCGTGACGGCGCTGCTGCGCGACCGCGGCTTCCTGGCCGCCACCTTCAAGACCACTTTCTAAAAAAGACAACAGGAGACACTATGAACATGCATCGAACCGCATTGGCGGCAGCGCTGGCTGCGCTGCTGGCCGGAAACGCCGCGCTAGCGGCAGTCACGCCCGAGGAAGCCAGGCAGCTGGGCGCGGCGCTGACCGCCGTGGGGGCCGAGAAGGCCGGCAACAAGGACGGCACCATACCCGAGTACACCGGCGGCCTGGGTGCGCCGCCGGCCGGCTACGTCAAGGGCAGCGGCTTCCGTCCCGACCCGTACGCGGCCGACAAGCCGCGCCTGAGCATCACCGGCAAGGACATGCACGGCATGGAAGACAAGCTGACCGCCGGCGCGCGCGAGCTGCTCAAGCGCTTCCCCGGCTTCCGCGTCGACGTCTATCCGACCCGCCGTCCGGTGACCCTGCCCAAGGCGCTGCTGGAGAACACCGCCAGGAACGCCGTCACGGCGCGCTCGGTGGATGGCGGCGTGGGCGTGGAGGGCGCGCTGGCGGGCGTGCCGTTCCCGATCCCGAAAACCGGCAACGAGGTGATGTGGAACCACCTGCTGCGCTACCAGGGCCAGGCCTTCACCACCAAATTTGAATCGTGGAACGTGGACGCGTCCGGCGTGCCCAGCCTGGCCACCATGGGCGAGATTTCGGAAGAGTTCCCGCTGGCCGACCCGAAGATCACCGAGCCGGCCAAGCAGGGCGACGTGTTCTTCCGCACCCGCCTGGCCTACCTGGCGCCGGCCCGCCGCGCCGGCGAGGCGCTGATGGCCTTCGACGCGGTCAATCCGGCGGTGCAGCCGCGCCGCGTGTGGCAATACCTGCCGGGCCAGCGGCGCGTCAAGCTGGCGCCGGACGTGGCCTACGATACCCCGAACCCGGGTTCGGCCGGCGCCTCCACCTACGACGACGCCTGGGTCTTCAACGGCGCGCTGGACCGCTACGACTTCAAGCTGGTGGGCAAGAAGGAAATGATCGTGCCGTACAACCAGTACAAGCTGTTCGGCCACAAGGAAGTGGGCGAGATCGTCAAGCCGGGCCACCTGAACCCGGACTTCGTGCGCTGGGAACTGCACCGCGTATGGGTGGTGGAAGCAGTGCTCAAGCCGGGCAAGCGCCATATCTACAGCAAGCGCGTGTTCTACATCGACGAGGACAGCTGGGTGGCGCTGGCTTCGGACCAGTACGATGCGCGCGGCCAGCTGTACCGCGCTTCGTTCGACCACATGGTGTACGCCTACGACGTGCAGGCGACCTACACCGGCAACCACGTGATCTACGACTTCATCAGCGGGGCCTACAACCTGACCGGCATGTCCGGACCGCACGGCGGCCTGAAATACATCGATCCGCTCAAGCCGTCGCAATGGTCGGCCGAGTCGCTGTCGGGCGCCGGCGTACGCTGAACCCGGCCGCAGTCCACCGAGACCAGCGCCGTCCCGCGCCAGCGGGGCGGCAGCGCCACTTTTTCGAGATCACACCATGAAACAGATTGCCCGGAACGTCCGCCGCGCGTGCGCCTGCGCCTGCGCCGCCATCCTGCTGCAAGGCGCGCACGCCGCACCGGCCTTTATCGATCCGCTCGACGCGCCGGCCGTGCCCTCGCCGCTGGCGCAGCGCGCTCCCGTCAACGGCCTGGCCGCAGCAGGCCAGCGCCTGGTGGCGGCCGGCCAGCGCGGCCACATCCTGTATTCGGATGACCGCGGCGCCACCTGGCGCCAGGCGCGGGTGCCGGTATCGGCCGACCTGACCGCTATCGCCTTCGTCGGATCGCTGCAGGGCTGGGCCGTGGGCCACGATGGCGTGGTGCTGCACAGCGCCGACGCCGGCGCCAGCTGGACGCGCCAGGCCGACGGCCGCGCGGACCCGCAAGGGCAGGGCCGGCCGCTGCTGGGCGTCTGGTTCGACGATGACCGCAACGGCATGGCGGTGGGCGCCTTCGGCCTGGCGCTGTGCACTGACGACGGCGGCGCGCGGTGGCGCCATTGCGAAGACTTGCTGGACAACCCGAATGGCCTGCACCTGAACGCCGTGCGCCGCGTCGGTGGCGCCGTCTACATCGCCGGCGAACAGGGCCTGCTGCTCAAGCGTGGCGCGGATGGCCGCTTTGCGGCGCTGCCGTCGCCCTACAAAGGCAGTTTCTTCGGCTTGGCGGGCAAGGGCACCACGGTGCTGGCCTTTGGCTTGCGCGGCAATGCCTACGCCAGCGGCGACGGCGGCCAGAACTGGCGCCGCGCGCAGACCGGCGTGCAAACCGGTCTGACGGCGGGCGCCGTGCTAAACGACGGCGCGCTGCTGCTGCTAAGCCAGGCCGGCCACGTGCTGCGCAGCGCCGACGGCGGCGCCACCTTCGCGCCGGTGAGGCAGGATAGGCCGGCGCCGGCGGCCGCGGCGCTGGCGTTGCCGGACGGGCGCGTGCTGGTGGGCGGGCCGCGCGGCCTGCAGGTGCAGGCGGCCCACTAAGAGCCCCGGAAACAACAGCCGGCTGCGCAGCGCGCAAGCCGGCAACTGGAGACAACTATGGATATGGGCAATAGCGGCATCGGCGACATGCCGGTGATCCGCAAGCTGGAAGACTTTAACCCCCGCTCGGGCAGCCTGCTGGAGCGGCTGGTGTTCAACCGGCGCATGGCGATGGTGATACTGTGCGTGCTGGCCACGCTGGTGCTGGGCTGGCTGGCCGCGACGCGGCTCACGCTTAACGCCAGCTTCGAGCGCATGCTGCCGCAAAGCCATCCCTACATCAAGAACTACCTGGACAACAAGCAGGAGCTGCGCGGCCTGGGCAACGCGCTGCGCGTGGTGGTGGAGAATCCGCGCGGCGACATCTTCGACGCGGCCTACCTGGACACGCTGCGCCAGATCAACGACGCGCTCTTCCTCACGCCCGGCGTGGACCGCGCCTGGGTCAAGTCGATGTGGACGCCGTCGGTGCGCTGGAACGAAGTGACCGAGGAGGGCTACGCCGGCGGCTCGGTGATGCCGGATAATTACGACGGCTCGCCGCGCAGCGTCGAACAGTTACGCACCAACATCGCGCGCTCCGGCATCGTCGGCGGCCTGGTGGGCAACAACTACCGGTCCACCATGGTCTTCGTGCCGCTGCTGGACAAGGACCCGGTGAGCGGCAAGGCCATCGACTACGGCCGGCTGACGGCTGCGGTGGATGCGCTGATGCGCAAGTACGAGCAGGGACCGGCTGCGGTGCGCGTCCACGTGATCGGCTTCGCGCGCCTGGTGGGCGAGCTGCTGTCGGGCATGCGCCAGGTGCTGGCCTACTTCGGCATGGCCGCGCTGATTGCCACGGCCGTCATCTACGGCTACACGCGCTGCGTGCGCTCCACCGCGCTGGTGGTGGCCTGCTCGCTGGTGGCCGTGGTGTGGCAGCTGGGACTGGTGGCCGCGCTTGGCTTCGAACTCGATCCCTTCTCCATCCTGGTGCCATTCCTGGTGTTCGCCATCGGCGTGTCGCACGGCGCGCAGAAGATGAACGGCATCATGCAGGACGTGGGGCGCGGCACCCACCTGCAGGTGGCCGCGCGCTACACTTTCCGCCGCCTGTTCCTGGCCGGCCTGACGGCGCTGCTGGCCGACGCCGTCGGTTTCGCCGTGCTGATGGCCATCGACATTCCCGTCATCCGCGACCTGGCGCTGGCCGCATCGATCGGCGTGGCGGTGCTCATCTTCACCAACCTGCTGCTGTTGCCGGTGCTGCTCTCCTGCATCGGCGTGTCGGCCCGCTCGGCCCAGCGCAGCCTGCAGACCGAAGCGGAGGGCGCAGGCGGCCTGTGGGCGGCGCTGGCCAGCTTTACCGGCAAGAAGCGCGCATCCATCGCCGTGGGCGCGGCGGTGGCGCTGGCGGCCGGCGGCCTGGCCGTGTCCAGCCGCCTGCAGGTGGGCGACCTCGATCCGGGCGCGCCGGAGCTGCGCGCCGATTCGCGCTACAACCGCGACAACGCCTACATCACGGCCAATTACTCGCTGTCGTCCGACCAGTTCGCGGTGATGCTGAAAACGCCGAAGGAGAAATGCCTGGACTGGCAGAGTCTGGTCGAGGCCGACCGCCTGGGCTGGACGCTGCAGCAGGTGCCCGGCGTGCAGACCACCGTGTCGCTGGCCGACGCGGTGCGCCAGATCACGGCCGGCGCCTCGGAGGGCAGCCCGAAATGGCTGACGCTGTCGCGCGACCAGAATGTGCTGAACTACGGGGCCCAGCAGGCCTCCACCAGCAATCCCGACCTGTTCAACCGTTCCTGCTCGCTGATGCCGGTGATCGCCTACCTGTCCGACCACAAGGCCGGCACGCTGGAGAAGGTGGTGGCGGCGGCCGACGGCTTCGCCAAGGCGCATTCCACGCCGGAGCGCCAATTCCTGCTGGCGGCCGGCAGCGCCGGCATCGAAGCGGCCACCAACATCGTGGTCAGGGAAGCCAACGCCAAAATGCTGCTGTACGTGTACGCCGCCGTCACCGTGCTGTGCTTCATCACTTTCCGCAGCTGGCGCGCCACCTTGGTGGCGGTGCTGCCGCTGGTGCTGACCTCCATCCTGTGCGAGGCGCTGATGGTGGCGCTGGGCATGGGCGTGAAGGTGGCCACTTTGCCGGTGATCGCGCTGGGCGTGGGCATCGGCATCGATTATGCGCTGTACCTGGTATCGGTGCAGCTGGCGCAGCAGCGGCAGGGCGCCTCCCTGGCCCAGGCCTACCGCCACGCGCTGCAGTTCACCGGCAAGGTGGTGGCGCTGGTGGGCGTGACGCTGGCCGCCGGCGTGGTGTGCTGGGCCTGGTCGCCGATCAAGTTCCAGGCCGACATGGGCATCCTGCTGACGTTCATGTTCGCGCTGAACATGGTGGGTGCCCTGGTGCTGGTCCCGGCGCTGTCGTACTTCCTGCTGAAGCGGGTGAAGTGATGGGCACGCAGCGCGCACGGCCGAGCCGGCTCGCGCAGCTGGAACAGCGCCTGCGCGCCGACATCGATGCCTTGCGTGCGTCCGGCCTGTCCTTCAACGCCATTGCGGCGGTGCTGAACCGGCGCGGTATTCCCGGGCTGCAGGGGGGACGCTGGTACGCCGCCACGGTGCGGCGCGCGCTGAATTCGCCGCCGCAGCCGGCCACGGCTTTCAATTGAGATCAACCGGAGAATATGGATATGCTAGGAAATATGCAACAACAGCCCCTGCTCGTGTCGTCGCTGATCGAGCACGCGGCACGCAACCATCCGCGTGCCGAGCTCGTCTCGCGCAGCAGCGAAGGCCCGCTGCATCGCACCAGTTACGGCGCCGTGGCGCAGCGCGCCAGGCAGGCGGCCAATGCGCTGGTGCGCATGGGGATCAAGCCCGGCGACCGCGTCGCCACGCTGGCCTGGAATGGCTATCGCCACATGGAGCTGTACTACGCGGTGGCCGGCATGGGGGCGGTGCTGCACACCGTGAACCCGCGCCTGTTTGCCGAGCAGCTCGAGTACATCGTCAACCACGCGGACGACGAGGTGGTGTTCTTCGACATCGGGTTCGCGCCGCTGCTCGAGCAGCTGGCCCCCAGGCTGCCAAACGTGAAATGCTACGTGGCCATGACGGACCGCCAGCACATGCCTTCCTGCGCGCTGCCCAAGCTGCTGTGCTACGAAGAGTGGATGGGCGCTGAAAGCGCCGACTACGAGTGGCCGATGCTGCCGGAAGACAGCGCCTGCGCGCTGTGCTACACCTCCGGCACCACCGGCAACCCCAAGGGCGTGCTGTATTCGCACCGTTCGACGGTGCTGCACGCCATGGCCGCCTGCACGGTGGACGGCATGGGCCTGGGCGCGGCCGAGACGGCGCTGGTGGTGGTGCCCATGTTCCACGTCAACGCCTGGGGCATGCCGTACGCGGGGGCCATGTGCGGCGCCAAGCTGGTGTTTCCCGGGCCGGCGCTGGACGGCGCCAGCGTGTATGCGCTGCTGCGCGACGAGGGCGTGACCCTGGCGCTGGGCGTGCCCACCGTGTGGCTGGCCCTGTTCCGCCACGTGGAGCAGGAGAAGCTGCGGCCGCGCGCCGAGCTGCTGCTGGGCCGCGTGCTGATCGGCGGCTCGGCCGCGCCGGGCGCCATGATCGCCACCTTTGCCGAAGTGTTCGGGGCCGAGGTGATCCACGCCTGGGGCATGACGGAGCTGTCGCCCTTGGGCGCGGTGTGCCGCCTGCTGCCGCGCCATGCGGCGCTGGGCCCGGCCGGGCAAATGAGGCTGCGCGAGAAGCAGGGCCGCGCCGTGTTCGGCGTGGCCATGAAGATCGTCGACGACGAGGACCGGGAACTGGCGCGCGACGGCAAGGCTTCCGGCCGCCTGCTGGTGCGCGGACCCTGGGTGGCCGCCGGCTACTACCGCGGCGACGGCGGGGAGGTGCTGGACGCGGACGGCTGGTTCGATACCGGCGACGTGGCCACCATCGACCCGGACGGCTATATGCACATCACCGACCGCGCCAAGGACGTGATCAAGTCCGGCGGCGAGTGGATCTCGTCGATCGACCTGGAGAACGCGGCCATGGGCCACCCGGCGGTGGCCGAGGCGGCCGTGATCGGCGTGGCGCACGAAAAGTGGCAGGAACGGCCGCTGCTGGTGGTGGTGCTGAAAGCCGGCGCCCAGGCCAGCGGCGCCGAACTGCGCGCTCACCTGGAGGGCAAGGTGGCCAGCTGGTGGCTGCCGGACGACGTGCAGTTCGTCGAACAGTTGCCGCATACGGCCACCGGCAAGCTGCAGAAGATGAAGCTGCGCGAGATGTTCCGCGACTACCGCCTGCCGGCCTGAGGAGAGGGCGATGACCAAGGAGAAAGCGGTTTTGCTGATCGTTCCAGGCCTGCGCGACCATGTGCGGGAACACTGGCAGAGCTTGCTGCAGCAGCAGGTGGCGGGAGCGCGCTCGGTGCCGCCGCTGACCGAGAACGCGCTCTGCCTGCAGGCCCGGGTGGAGGCGATTTCTGCCCAGCTGGCGCAAATCGATGGCCCGGTGGTGCTGGTGGCGCACAGCGCCGGCGTGCTGATGGTGGTGCACTGGGCTGCGCGGCACGGCAGCGCGGGCGGCAAGGTGCGCGGCGCGCTGCTCGCCACGCCGCCCGACCTGGGGGCGGACTGGCCGGCCAAATATCCCAGCCCGGCCACGCTGGCGGAACAAGGCTGGTCGCCTTTGCCGATGCAGCCGTTGCCTTTCCCCTGCATCGTGGCCGCCAGCAGCAATGATCCGCTGGCCAGGCTGGATGCGGTGCAAGAGATGGCGGCGGCATGGGGCGGCGAGCTGGTGGCGCTGGGCGAGGCCGGGCACCTGAATCCGGCATCGGGCTATGGCCCGTGGCCGCGCGCCAGGGAGCTGGTGGCGCGCCTGTCGTAAAAAGCGAAGCCGCTGTCGCCGCATGCGACGCGCAAGGCTGACCCCGGCGTTATATTGATATCACGGAACCAGACCAAAGCAGAAAGAACCAGAGGAGAGCAGGATGGCAAAGGCAGTAAGGTTTTATTCCCCGGGCGGACCGGAAGTACTCAAGCTGGAACAGCTCGACGTGGGCGATCCCGGCCCCGGCCAGGTGCGGGTGCGCCACGTGGCGGTGGGCCTGAACTACGCGGACACCTACTTCCGCAACGGCACTTATCCGGTGCCGACGCCGAACGGCATCGGCGTGGAAGCGTCCGGCGTGGTGACGGCGCTGGGCGAGGGCGTTACCGGCCTGGCGCCGGGCGACCGCGTCACCTATACCGGTTTCCTGAATACGCTGGGCGCCTACTGCTCCGAGCGTGTCATCGCCGCCGCGCCGCTGATCAAGCTGCCCGACACCATTGCCTTTGAAACGGCGGCCGCCATGACCATGCGCGGCCTGACCTCGGCCTACCTGATGCGCCGCATCTACGACTTCAAGCCTGGCCAAACCATCCTGCTGCACGCGGCGGCCGGCGGCGTGGGGCTGATCGTGGCGCAATGGGCCAGGCTGCTCGGCCTGAACGTGATCGGCACCGTGGGCAGCGCGGCCAAGGCTGAGATCGCGCGGGCCCACGGCTGCGCCCACACCATCGACTACAGCCGCGAGGACGTGGCCGGCCGTGTGCGCGAGCTGACCAATGGCGAAGGGGTGCACGTGGTGTTCGACTCGGTCGGCAAGGACACCTTCATGGGTTCGGTGGATTCGCTGCGCCGGCGCGGCCTGCTGGTGTGCGTCGGCACCGCTTCCGGCCCGGTGCCGCCGTTCGATCCCATCCTGCTGGCGCAAAAGGGTTCGCTGTTCGTCACGCGCCCGGCGCTGGCCGACTACATCGCCGATCCGCAGGAAAAGGCGGCGCTGGCCGCGGAGGTGTTCGGCTTGGTGGGAGAAGGAAAAATCCGCATCGAGATCAACCAGCGCTATGCTCTGGAAGAGGCGGTGCAGGCGCACCGCGACCTGGAAGCGCGCAAGACCACGGGATCGTCCATCTTCCTCATCTAAGGAGCTGCGATGCAAGTTGAACAACTCACCTGCAGCATCGGCGCCGAACTGACCGGCGTGAGCCTGGTGGACGCGATCCACGACGACGGGCTGTTCGCCGAAATCCGCAGCCAGCTGCTGCGCCACCGCGTGCTGTTCCTGCGCAAGCAGGACTTCACGCGTGCCGAACACGTGGCGTTCGCGCGCCGCTTCGGCGAGCTGGAGGACCACCCGGTGGCCGGCAGCGATCCGGAGCATCCGGGCCTGGTGCGCATCTACAAGTCGCCGCAGCAGCCTGCCGACCGCTATGAAAACGCCTGGCATGCCGACGGCACCTGGCGCAACGCCCCGGCCTTCGGCGCCGTGCTGCGCTGTGTCGAGTGCCCGCCGGTGGGCGGCGACACCAAGTGGGCCAACATGGTGCTGGCCTACGAGAGGCTGCCGCAGGACGTGAAGCTGAAGATCGAAGGCCTGCGCGCCCGCCACAGCATCGAGGCCAGCTTCGGCGCGGTGATGCCGATCGAGAAACGCCATGCACTGAAGGCGCAGTTCCCGGACGCCGAGCATCCGGTGGTGCGGATACACCCCGAGACGGGGGAAAAGATCCTGTTCGTGAATGCCTTCGCCACCCATATCAGCAACTACCATACCCCGGAGCGCGTGCGCTACGGCCAGGACGCCAGCCCGGGCGCCGCGCAGCTGCTCAATTACCTGATCAGCCAGGCCTGCATCCCCGAGTACCAGGTGCGCTGGCGCTGGCAGCCGGGCAGCGTGGCGATCTGGGACAACCGCTCGACCCAGCATTACGCGGTGATGGACTACCCGCCGTGCCACCGCAAGATGGAACGGGCGGGCATCATCGGCGACATCCCCTACTAAATACAGAAGAACAACCAGGAGCACAGCATGCAATTTCTCGACGATTCCCTGCACCCCGAGAACCAGGACAAAGTAGTCATCACCACCGCGCCATACGGCCCGGAATGGGCGCCGGAAGACTTCCCCGAAGACATCCCGGTGACGATGGAAGAACAGGTCCAGAAGGCGGTGGACTGCTATAACGCCGGCGCCACCGTGCTGCACCTGCACGTGCGCGAACTGGACGGCAAGGGCAGCAAGCGCCTGTCCAAGTTCAATGAGCTCATCGCCGGCGTGCGCGCCCGCGTGCCCGATATGATTATCCAGGTGGGCGGTTCGATCTCCTTCGCGCCGGAGGACGACGGCCAGGCCGCCAAGTGGCTGAGCGACGACACCCGCCACATGCTGGCCGAGCTCGACCCGAAGCCGGACCAGGTGACGGTGGCCATCAACACCACCCAGATGAACATCATGGAGCTGCTGTATCCGGAGTACCTGGAAGGCACCTCGCTCGCTTCGCCGATGATGCACGCGGCCTACAGCGAAATGACGGTGCCGGCCGGACCGGCCTGGGTGGCCGAGCACCTGAAGCGCCTGCAGGCATCCGGCATCCAGCCGCATTTCCAGCTGACCGGCATGCACGCGCTGGAAACGCTGGACCGCCTGGTGCGCAAGGGCGTCTACACCGGTCCGCTGAACCTGACCTGGATCGGCATCGGCGGCGGCTTCGACGGCCCCAATCCGTTCAACTTCATGGACTTCCTGCGCCGCGCGCCGGACGGCGCCTGCATCACGGCCGAATCCCTGCTGAAGAACGTACTGCCGTTTAACATGATGGCCATGGCCATGGGCTTCCACCCGCGTTGCGGCACCGAAGACACGCTGATCGGCCAGCACGGCCAGCGCATGACGTCGGTGCAGCAGATCGAGCAGTGCGTGCGCGTGGCGCATGAACTGGGGCGCGAGATCGCCTCCGGCAAGGAAGCGCGCGAGATCTACCGCATCGGCGTGCAGTACAAAGATGCGGAGGAAACCCTGCGCATGAACGGCATGGCCCCCAACCGCGCGCGCGGCCAGAAGAACGTGCCGCTGCGCACCTGACTGGAACAGCCATGGCCTACGCCTCTCCATTGCCCGATCTTCAGGCCGACCAAGCGGCACCGCTGCCGCGCGCTTTCGCCTGGACCGTGTTCGCGCTCACCTTCGGACTGCTGATTTCCGACTACATGTCGCGCCAGGTGCTCAACGCCGTGTTCCCGCTGCTGAAGCTGGAATGGCAGCTGAGCGACGCCCGCCTGGGACTGCTCAGCGGCATCGTCGCGCTGATGGTCGGCCTGCTGACATTCCCGCTGTCGCTGCTGGCCGACCGCTGGGGCAGGGTCAAGAGCCTGGTGCTGATGGCGGCGCTGTGGAGCCTGGCCACGCTGGGCTGCGCGCTGGCGCGGGACTATCAGCAGATGTTCGTGGCGCGCTTCCTGGTCGGCGTGGGCGAGGCGGCATACGGCAGCGTCGGCATCGCCGTGGTGCTGTCGGTGTTCCCGCGCGATATGCGGGCCACGCTGTCGGGCGCCTTCATGGCCGGCGGCATGTTCGGCTCGGTACTGGGGATGGCGCTGGGCGGCGCCATCGCGGCCCAGGTAGGCTGGCGCTGGGCCTTTGCCGCCATGGCGCTGTTCGGCCTGGTGCTGGCGGCCGTGTACCCGCTGGTGGTGCGGCCCGCGCGCATGGGGCGCGCCGGGGCGCGGGCGGCGGCCGCCGCCCGGCCGCCGCTGGCGCACCTGTTCCGGGGCCGCGCGCTGCGCGCCGCCTACGTCGGCAGCGGCCTGCAGCTGTTTGCCGGCGGCGCCTGCATCGTCTGGATGCCCAGTTTCCTGAACCGCTATTATGGGCTGGACGCCGGCCGGGCCGGCGCCGGCGCCGCCGTGCTGGTGCTGGCCGCCGGGGCCGGCATGATCCTGTGCGGCATGCTGAGCGACCGCATGGCGCGTGTGCAGCCGGTGCGCAAGGTGTCGCTGGCGGCCGCCTACGGCCTGGCCTCGGCCGTGCTGCTGGGCAGCGGCTTGCTGCTGCCGCCCGGCGTGCTGCAACTGGCGCTGATCGGTTGCGGCATGTTCTTCGCGGCCGGCGCCTCCGGCCCGGCCGGCGCCATGGTGGCCAACCTGACCCCGGACTCGATGCACGGCACAGCCTTCGCCACCCTGACGCTGGCAAACAACCTGATAGGACTGGCGCCGGGTCCCTTCATCACCGGCGCGCTGGCCGACCGGCTCGGCCTGGGCCACGCCTTTCTTGTGGCCCCGTTGGCCAGCCTGGCGGCGGCCTGTGTGTTCCTGCACGCGCGCCGCTTCTACGAAAGCGAAGCGATAGCGCAGGGAGGTGCGGCATGACGCGGATATTGCGCATCGACGCCTGGTTCGATTTCATCTGCCCGTGGTGCCTGATCGGCAAGCGGCAGCTGGCCAGGGCACTGGAGATGCTGGCCGACGCTGCGCCGGAGGCGCAAGCGCAGGTGCACTGGCACGGCGTGCAGCTGCTGCCGCACATGCCGGCGCAAGGCGTGCCGTTCGCCGCCTTTTACCGGGACCGGCTGGGCAGCGCTGAAGCGGTGCGGGGGCGGCAGGCGCGGGTAATGCAGGCTGCCGGGCTAGCCGGCGTGCGGATCGACTTCGCGCGCATCGCGCTGATGCCCAACACGGCCGACGCGCACCGCCTGTTCCAGCTGGCCTGCCGGGAAGGCTCGGCGGCGCAGGCCGAGATGCTGCTGGAGCGCCTGTATGCCGCGCATTTCGTGCTTGGCGAAAGCCTGTGCGACGGCGCCGGCCTGCTGGCGCATGCGGAAGCGGCAGGCCTGCCGGCGCGCGCCATGCTGCCCGCCATACAGGGCGGCATGCGGCCGTTCCGCAACGAGCCCGGCTTCGGCCCGGCGCCGTCCGGCGTGCCGCACCTGGTGTTCGACCAGTGGCTGCAGGTGGGCGGCGCTCAGCCGGCTGAAGCGCTGCTGGCGGCCATGCAGATGGCGCTGCAGCGCGGCTGCGCGGCATGAGCGGCGTGCGCGTGCTGCTGGAGCCGCCCATGCTGCCGCCTGCGGGCGGGCGCAAGGTGCTCTCGCTGCGGGGCCACAGCATTGCGCTGTTCGAGGCCGGCGGCAGCTACCGCGCCATCGCCGACAGCTGTCCGCACCAGGGCGCGTCCCTGGCCGGCGGCACGGTGCAGGACGGCGCCGTGCAGTGCCCGGCGCACGGCCTGCGCTTCGACCTGGCCACCGGTTGCCTGCGCAATGCGCCGGCGCTGCGGGTGGCCGTTTATCCCATAGAAACAGGCCCGGACGGCGTCCATCTGATCCTGCCGGACCAGGCCTGCTGAACCGCCGCGCCGGTCGCGGCGCGGCTACACGGAGCACCCATGATGAACCAAACTTTGTCCCCCGCGTCCGCCAGCCTGGTCGCGCGCGGCATGGCGCACGCGCGCCATCTCGGCCCCGGCGTGCTGGTCAGCGCCATGGTGGCCGCCGCCGCAGCCTTCCTGTCCGGGCACTACGGCGCGCCGGTGATGCTGTTCGCGCTGCTGCTCGGCATGGCGCTCAATTTCCTCTCGGACGACGGCAAATGCAAGCCCGGCATCGAATTTACCTCGCGCGAAGTGCTGCGCCTGGGCGTGGCCTTGCTTGGCCTGCGCCTGACGGTGGCGCAGATGGCCGCGCTGGGCTGGAAGCCGGTGGCCATGGTGGTGCTCATCGTGGTGGTGACCATCGCGCTGTCGGTGGCGGCGGCGCGGCTGCTGGGATTCAACAAGCTGTTCGGCCTGCTGACCGGCGGCGCCACCGCGATCTGCGGCGCGTCCGCCGCGCTGGCGCTGGCGGCGGCGCTGCCGGCGCATCCGCAGAAGGAGCGCGCCACGCTGTTTACGGTGATCGGGGTGTCGGCGCTGTCGACGCTGGCGATGATCGCCTACCCGATGATCGCGCGCGTGTTCGGCCTCGAGCCGCAGGCAGCGGGCATCTTCCTGGGCGGCACCATCCACGATGTGGCGCAGGTGGTAGGGGCCGGCTACAGCATGTCGCGCGAGACCGGTGACGCGGCCACCGTGGTCAAGCTGATGCGGGTGGCCATGCTGCTGCCGGTGATCTTGTGCGCAGCCATGGTGGCGCGCGCCCAGGGCGCCCAGCCGGGGCAAGCCCGCCCGCCGCTGCTGCCCTGGTTTGCCGTGGGTTTTTTCGCGCTGGCGTGCCTCAATAGCACCGGCGTGGTGCCGCAGGCGGTGCAGCAGGCCGGCAACGATGCTTCGCGTTGGTGCCTGGTGATCGCCATCAGCGCGCTGGGCATGAAGACCCGCCTGAAGGAGCTGGCCGCGGTCGGCATCAAGCCGGTGGCGCTGATGGTGGGCGAAACCGTGTTCCTGGCCGCGCTGGTGCTGTTGCTGCTGCGCTGGATGTAAAGGCCCAGGCTGCCGCAGCCCGGCAGCCTAGCCGCGGTAAGGCTTGCCGTTGGCCTGGCGCCAGGCCGCCGGCGTGGCGCCGAACTGGGCGGTGAACCAGCGCGTGAAGCTGCTGGCCACGGAGTAGCCGAGCAAGTCCGCAATGCGCGCCAGCGAGTATTGCGGACTTTGCATATAGCGCTGCGCCAGGTCGCGCCGCACGTCGTTGACCAGGTCCGAGAAGCTGATGCCTTCGTCTTCCAGGCGGCGCTGCAGCGTGCGCACGTTCATGCCCTGTGCCAGCGCAATCTGCTCGGCGGTGGCGCGTCCCATCGGCAGCAGCAGATAGACCGCCTTGCGCACTTCGAAGGTGAGCGAGGCGTCGCGCTCCTTTTGCAGGGTGTCGAGATAGCGGCGCGCCAGCTGCGCCATGGCAGGATCGGCCTTCGGGTTGGGCGCGGCCAGCGCCGCCGCCGGGCAGGCGATGCCGTTGAACTCGGCCCCGAACACCACGTCGCAGCCGAACAGCCGGCGGTGCAGCTGCAGGTCGGCCGGCGCGTCATGCATGAAGCTTACCGACACCGGGCGCCAGTGCTGCGCCAGCAGGTTCGCGCACAGGCGCGCCATCACGCCGATCGCCAGCTCGGTGGCCTGGCGGCGCGGCGCCGGCGAGCCGGTCACCACTTCTTCGCGGATCACCGCCAGCCCGCCGGTTTCCTCCACATAGATTGCCAGCGCCCGGTTCATCAGGTGGCGGTATTCGAGCAGCACCTGCAGCGCGTCGCGCAGCGTGGGCTGGTGCGTCAGCAGCAGGCTGACCGCACCCAGGTCGGACAGCTGGCGCGATTCGGCCATGCGCAGCCCGAAGGTCTGGCAGGAACTGGCTTCGGCGGCGTTCTCCAGCAGTTGCACGGCAGCGGCGGCGGGGATGGCGTGCTCGGAATCGAGCAGCATGGATTTGCTCAAGCCGACGCGGGCCAGCTCGGCTTGCGGATTGAGACCGAGGTGCTGGGCCACTTCCAGGAAGTTGGTCAGGACGCCGGCGCGTACCAGGATAGCCATGCGTTGCTCCTTCAAGGTCGGGTTGCTCGCTGCGCCGCAGCGCGCCCGCTATTGTAGGGTGCCCGCCGTGGGCTGGCAACCGCCGCGAGGGCCGGCGTGCATTCTGCAAATGGACGGTTGACAAGGCGCGGCCGCTCCGTTAGCGTCGGGAATCCACCACTTCCATTCCACATCCGATGAAGCGACTTCTCACGGCCCTCCTGGCCGGCGGCAGCCTGGCGGCTGCGGCCTGCGCCCATGCCGAGCAGTTCAGTGTACTGGTGTTTTCCAAGACCGCCGCCTGGCACCACGATTCCATCCCCGCCGGCGTGGCCGCTGTCCAGAACCTGGGCAAGCTGCACGACTTCAAGGTGTTCTGGACGGAAGACGCGAACCGCGTCTTTAACGACAAGGAGCTGGCCAAGTACCAGGCCGTCATGTTCCTGCTGACCACAGGCGACGTGCTGGACGACAAGCAGCAGGCCGCGTTCGAGCGCTATATCCAGGCCGGCGGCGGCTACGTGGGTGTACACAGCGCTGCGGATACGGAGCACGGCTGGCCGTGGTACACCAGGCTGGTGGGCCGCATGTTCCAGATGCATCCAGCGGTGCAGACCGCGGTGCTGAAAGTGGAGGACCGCAATTTCCCCGGCATGGAGCGCTTTGCCGCGCGTTCGCTCGCCACCGAAGAATGGTATGAATTCGGGCCGCCGCGCACCGAACAGCTCAGGTACCTGCTGACGGTCGATGAAGGCACGTACAAGCCGGAGGCCTCGTGGGGCGACCGGCACAGCAAGGGCATGGGCGGCTTCCACCCGGTCAGCTGGTACCAGAACTACGACCAGGGTCGCTCGTTCTACACCGCGCTCGGCCATCTGCCGGCCACCTATGGCGATCCGGTATTCCTGCACCACCTGTACGGCGGAATCTACTGGGCAGCCACCGGCCGCAGCTTCAAGGCAGAGTAGCCGCGCGGCTTGGCACGGATTCTGCATCCCGGGAGTACGCAAGAGGCAAAACGCACTGTTTACCGGCCCCGGCGCCTCAGCCTGGTGCGGGAAATCCTCGCTTCGGTGCAGGTGATCGGAGGTGCGGCCTTGCCGCCACTCCTTTCAGGGACATTATGGTTAACAATGTTTTACCTCTACGCCCCGCTGTGCCGGCGGATCCGATCGATGAGATAGCCGGACTGGGCCGCTGGTCCATGGTGCGGGCCGGTGCGCACATGAGCCTGTCCACGGTGGCCCTGCGCCTGCTGGGCGCCGACGGTGCGGCGGGCGGGCGCTGGGCCGGCGCGGTGGTGGCGGAAGACATGGCCGGGCTGGCCGCAGTGCTGGCCGACATCGGCGAACACGGCACGGCTGCCGACTGCGAGTTCCGTGTGATTGAGCCGGAGCAGGGCATACGCTGGCTGCGCTTGCAGGCGCTGGCGGCCGAGGGCCGGCCGGTGGCGTGCGGACTGCTGACCGACATCACGGCGGTCAAGCGCGCCGCCATGCGCGAACGGTTCAATTTCGCGCTGACGCGCTACCTGATCGGCACCGACACTTTCGACGAGGCGGTCTACAAGATCATCCACCTGGTGTGCGAGGAACTGGGCTGGGACTGGGGCGCGTTCTGGGCCCGCGAGCGCGGCGGAGGCGTTGAAGCGCTGCGCTGCCGGCATGTCTGGCACACGGCGGACCGCGACTATTCCGCGTTTCGCAGCGCGGCGGCGGCGCTGGCGATCAGGCCGGGCGAAGGTCCGGTGGGCCAGACCTGGCTGACCGGCCAGGCGCAGTGGGTGGACACCGGTGCCGCGCAAGCCGGCATGGCGCGGGTGCACGCGGCGCAGCGCTGCGGCCTGCAATCGGGCTTCTTCTTTCCCGTGACCTATGCCGCCGCAGACGGCAGCGTGCACTGCGCCGGCGTGCTGGAGTTTTTCAGCGCCGCGCCGCGCCAGCGCGAGGCGCAATTGCCTGGCCTGGCCGAATCGATCAGCGCGCTCATCGCCCAGACCGCCCAGCGCATGGTGCAGCAGGAGCGGGTGAGGGTGCTGGCGCAGACCGATGAGCTTACCGGCCTGTTCAACCGCGCCCACTTTCATGTGCTGCTGGATGCCGCCTGCGAGGCCGGCGGCGAGTTCGGCCTGCTGTACATAGACCTGGACCAGTTCAAGCCCATCAACGACGGCTTCGGGCATGCCGCCGGCAACGAGGTGCTGCGCCAGTTCGCTGGCCGCCTGCGCCAGCTCGCGCCGGCCGGCGCCGTCGCGGCGCGCCTGGGAGGCGATGAATTCGCGCTGATGGCTCCTGCCGGACTCGGCGAAGCAGCGCTGGATGCGCTGGCCGGCGCCGTACTGGAAGCGGCGCGCACGCGCTTCAGCTACATGGGACACGAGCTGTCGGTATCGGCCAGCATCGGCATCGGCCTGTTCCCGCGCCATGCCAGCGACACCGCCCAGCTGCTGCACGCGGCCGATGCGGCCATGTATGTGAGCAAGCGCAACGGCCGCAACCTGGTCAGCTATTTCAGTCCCGACGGGGATACGCAGCAATGCGCTGCGGCCGCGCAGCTGCTGATGCTGTCGGCGCTGCAGGACGCGCTGCAGCGCGACGAGTTCTTCCTCGAATACCAGCCCATCTGCGACGCGCAGGATGGCAGCGTGGTGGCGCTGGAGGCGCTGATACGGTGGCGCAAGGCCGACGGCAGCGTGGTGCCGCCGGACCAGTTCATCCCGGTCGCCGAGCAAAGCCGGCTGATCGTACTGATCGGGCGCTGGGTGATCGAGCAGGTGTGCCGCGACCTGCCGCTGTTGCGGGCCAGCCTGCCGGGCGTGCGGGTGCACGTCAACATGGCCGCGCCGGAGTTCCTCGACAGCGACTTGCCGCGCGAGCTGGTGGCCATCACCTCCGCCGCCGGCATCGATCCGGGCCAGCTCTGCCTGGAACTGACCGAAGGGGTGGTCATGCAGCGCATCGAGAAGGCCGTGCCCATCATGACCGAGCTGGTGCGGCTGGGTTTCGAGATCGGGCTGGACGATTTCGGCATGGGCTATTCCTCGCTGTCGCTGCTGAAAGCCTTGCCGGTCAGCTCGCTGAAGATCGACCGCTACTTCCTGCAGGGCGTGCCGCACCAGCGCGACGACTGCGCGGTGGTGCGCTCGATTATCGACCTGGGACGCAACATGAAGCTGCGGGTGATCGCCGAAGGCGTGGAAACGGACGCGCATCTGGGCTTCCTGCGCCAGTTCGGCTGCGCCCTGATCCAGGGCTACCTGCCCGGACGGCCGATGCCGCTGGCCGGCCTGCTGGCCTGGAATCAGTTGCTAAGCCGCTGATTCCAGAGCCTTTTTTTCGTGAAGTCGCGCGCTTGTTGTGAACGCGGCGCGACAGTGTGGCGGGCCCCGCAGGCCATTGTGGTGACCTGCGGAGCCAAGGCGCGGGGAATGCATTTTGGAATTTGTCGTCTGGTTAAGATGAACTGTTTGCCAGCTCCGTCAAGAAGAGCTGCAAAACCATCTTGACGACCACAGACAGGAGACATTCCATGCATGCTCGCTTTTCCCGTTCCTTGCTCGCCGTTGTACTACTCGCCGCCGGGGCGCAGGCCGCCGCCAGCACCCTGAACCAAAACGTATCCTGGACCATCGACCGGGCCGGCACCACCAGCAAATACCGCGTGGTGGCCTACGGCGACTCGATCTACGCCGGCTACAACGGCTCCACCACCAGCGCGGCCAAGTACTCGGCGCCGACGGTGGACGCGGAATACCTGTCCGCGCAGTGGAACGCCGACATCGAAAGCGTGCGCCGCACCAAGTCCGGCGCCATCGCCGAGGACGTATACAACAACAAGATCGTGGCCGAGCGTTCCTATATGCAGGCCAGCAGCACCCGCGTGGTCACCTTCGAGATGTGCGGCAACGACGGCCTGCAGGCGCGCGCCGCCTACAAGAGCCAGACCGGCACCTGCAACGACGCGGTGCTCACCGCGGCCGAGAACAGCTGCAAGACCTACGTGACGGCGGCCATGGACTATATCAACGCCAACGCCTATTCCGGTGTGAAGCTGAAGGTGATCTCCAACCTGCACTACCCGGGCTACGCGGCGGACAACACGCAGAGTTCCTGCAAGGATCCGAATACCGGCGCCACCGTGAAAATGCAGGACAAGTTCCTGCCGTCGCTGGCGCGTATCAACCACATGATGTGCGACGTTGCGCGCCAGAAGGGCTTCATGTGCGCCGATAACTTCGCCCAGTATATGGGCGCGGACCACGACGGCAACGGCGATGGCCAGATCGATTCCGAGGCGCTGCGCTACGTGGCGGGCGAGAGCCAGTCCAGCTACGTCAACCGCATCACCACGGCGCTGCGCGCCACCATCCGCGACGCCAACGCCCACTTCGTGTCCAGCAGTAGCAGCTACGACTATATCCAGTCGGACGACACCCATCCCACCTACACCGGCAGCACCGTGACGGCAGGCCTGTTCGGCGGCAGCACCGGCAGCGGCGCGCCGCGCTACACCTCCTTCACTGGCGGAAAAAACCCGGTCTGGAACCAGTACGGCCATGAGCGCATGGGCTGGGCCGTATCGGTCTTCAACCTGCCTACGCCCTGACGCCAGCCATGCGGCCACGCTCCGGCTACCTGGCCGCCGCGCTGATGCTCGCCGTGGGCGGCATCAGCCTGGCGTTCTTCCTGTGGCTGTGGTCCGGCGACGGGCAAGAGGATGGCGCCGCGGCGCTTGCCGCCGCCGTGGCCCCGGCGCCTTCGCCCGTGCCCGGCGCGCAGCCGGCGCCGGGTGCGCCGCCGGCGCAGGCGCAAAAGCCGGACCCGCGCCTGCCCGAGGGCGACGCGGACCGGTCGCGCGACCTGAAAAGCTACGTCGTGCGCGGAGAGCATCCCAGCATGGGCGAAGTGATCAAACGCCTGCACGAGCGCGGCGTGCATACCGGCCTTGGCGCATTTCCGCCGCCCGGCACCAGTCCGCCGCTGGTGGGACTGGCGGTGCCCGAGAACTTCGCGCTGCCGCCAGGCTACGTGCGCCACCACCAGGCTACCGACGACGGCCAGCGCATCGAGGCCATCCTGATGTTCGCGCCCGATTTCCAGCTGTACGACGCCGCCGGGCAGCCGGTCACGATGCCGAAAGACCGCGTGGTGCCGCCGGAACTGGCCCCGCCCGGGCTGCCGCTGCGGCGCGTCGCCATTCCACCTCCATCCAACCCGGCCGTAATGGGCCGTTGAACGCCATGAAGCAATCTCCCTCTACTAGTTTCACGCTGCGCGCGGCGGCATGCATACTGTCCAGCGCGGCCTTGTCCGCCCTGTATGTCCGTGGCGGCGCCGGCTGGCTGCTCGGGTTTGTATTCCTGGCGCCGTGGCTGCGCGCGCTGGACAGCAGCCGCGCGCTGGCGGGCACGCTGCTGAACGCCTACGCCATGACGGTCGCTTACACGGCCGCCGGCTTCGCCTGGTTCGGCACGTCGCTTGGCCAGTACGCGGGCGTGGGCGGGGCTGCCGGCCTGGCCTTGCTGCTGCTCGCCGCGCCGCTGTTCCAGCCGCAGTTTTTCGCCTTCGCCCTGGTGCGCCGTGCGGCGGCACGCCGCCACGGCGCGGCGCTGACCGCGCTGGCCGCGGCGGCGGCGTGGGTGGCGGCGGAACGGCTGCTTCCGCGCCTGCTTGGCGATACGCTGGGCTACGGGCTGTATCCTTCGCTGCTGCTGCGCCAGGCGGCCGACCTGGGCGGGGCGGCGGGCCTGACGGTGCTGCTGTTGCTGGCCAACGAAGGCGTGGCGGCAGCGCATGCGCGCCGCGCGGACGGCTGGCGCGCTGCGGCCCGCCCGCTGGCGCTGGCGGCGCTGGCGCCACTGCTGCTGGCGGGCTACGGACTGGCTGCGCTGTCCGGCAGCGCGGAACCGGCCGGCAAGCCGCTGCGCATGGGACTGATCCAGGCCAACCTTATCGACTACGAGGGCCAGCGCGAACGGAAGGGTGCGTACGCGGTGGTGCGCGAGGTGCTCGACACGCACTTCGCCATGAGTTACGACGCGGCGGTGCGGCAGCGCGCGGACGCCGTATTGTGGTCGGAGACAGCCTATCCCACCACCTTCGGCCAGCCCAAGAGCGAGGCCGGGGCGGCGTTCGACCGCGAAATCCTCGCCAACGTCAATGCGGCCGGAGTGCCTTTCGTGTTCGGCACCTATGAGCGCGATGGCGCCGGCGAGTACAACGCGGCCGCCTTCGTGCAGCCGGGCACGGGCCTGCTGGGCTACTACCGCAAGACGCGGCTGTTCCCCTTCACCGAATACGTGCCGGCCTGGCTGGACGGACCGGCGCTGCGGCGCCAGCTGCCATGGACCGGCTCCTGGCGGCCCGGAAGCGGCGCGCGCGTGTTCCCGTTGCGCCTGGCCGACGGCCGCGAGGTTCCCGTGTTGCCGCTGATCTGCCTGGACGATACCGACGCCGGGCTCGCCGTCGATGGCGCGCGGCTGGGCGCCCAGGCGATCCTGACCATGTCGAACGACTCCTGGTTCAGCGCCAGCCCGCAAGGCGCGCAGCTGCACCAGGCGGTGGCGGCGTTCCGCAGCATCGAGACCCGGCTGCCGCAGTTCCGCGTCACCAGCAACGGTTACAGCGCGGCGATCGCCGCCGACGGCGGCATCCTCACCGGGACGCGCATGGGCGAGCCGGCGCTGCTGATCGCGGACGTACCGGTGCGCAAGCCGCCCACCACGCTGATGGTTCTGTGGGGCGACTGGGTGGGGGCGGCGGCTTGTGTGTTTCTGCTGCTGATGGGAGCACGGCTGGCCTTGCGTCCCCGGTTCCGGCAGGCCGCGCACGCTTCTGGCACGGTACGGCCCATGGTTTTCCCCACAACGGTTGCGCTGTTGCCGCCCGCAGCGCGCATCGCGGCCGGCACGCTACGCGCCATTGCACGGCTTGGCCTGCTTGGCATGTGTATTGCGCTGCTGTTCGACGAACCGTTGCGGACCAACACGCTGGCGCAAATCCGTATGTTCGCGGCGCTATTTCTGATCCCTGAAACCGTGGCCCGGTGCTTGCTGCGCGCCTTTGCCGCGCAAGTCACGCTGGAGCAGGGCAGGCTGGTGCTGGCGCGCGGCGCGCAGCGCCTCGAATTGTCGCTTCGCGAGATCGGCGCAGTCGAGTTGTGGCGCCTCCCTGTGCCCGGTCCGGGCGCTACGGTGCGGCTGGCCTCCGGCCAGCGCTGGCGCTACGGGCTGGCGCTGGCGTACCCTGTTGCATTGTCTGCCGCCATGGCGGCGGCCGGCGGCCCGCCAGTCGCGGAGCGCCCGCAAGCGGGGCTGGGGGGGTATGCGCAAGCCCGGCTGGCGCTGCGGCGCTGGAAGCTCGACCATCCGCTATGCAAATTCCTGCTGCTGCCGCTGGCGTTGGCCATTCCGGCCTTCCACCTGCATCAGCATATTGCCTTCGGCAGCGCCCTGGGCGAGTACTACACCTTCGGACCGAAGGCTTATCTGAGCGCGTTCGCGCTGTGGTGGGCGGCGTGGGCGATCGGCGTGGTGCTTTGCGCAGCGCTGCTGCGCGCGGGAATTGAAGCGGCCACCTTGCTGGCTGCGCTACTGCGCCCCAGCCAGACCGTACCTGTCCGGCTCCGGCTGGAGCGGGCGGGCCACGCGGCGCTGTATGTCGGCCTGCCCGCGTGGCTACTGCTCAACCTTTATGGCAAGTGAGGGCCGGCCGCCTCGCGGGGCCTGCGCCTGCCGCCAAGCACGGCTAGCGGCATCAGCGCCAGCAGCACCAGCCACAGGGTGGCCGGCTCGGGTATCACCTGGACGCTGCTTAGCGCGCTGTTGCCGGACAGCGCATAGACGCCGCCCGGCGCCGCGCCCGGCTGGATCGACACCGTGCCCAGGTCGCCGTCCGCGCCCAGGTAGCTGACGTCGTTGAACAGCGCCCAGCCGAAGGTGCTGCCGACGTCGCCGCTGCCCATCAGGAAGGTCAGGTCGAACGAGAACACGCCGCCCAGGGTAATGGCTTGCACCAGCTCGCTGCCGCCGTTGGCGTTGCTGAACACCAGCGGGCCGGGCAGGGCGCCGTCCACGGTGCCGCTCACCGCCGGCGTGCCGGCCAGCGCGCCGGACAACTGGCTCACGGTGGCGCTGGCGGGCGTGGCGTCGGCCAATCCCATGAAGTACAGGCCGAGATACGCGGCGCCCCCTCCCAGGCTGGAGGTGTCGATGCGGACGCTGTACATCGGGCCGGCCGCCGCCGCCCCGGCGCTGCACGCCAGGAATACGGCCAGCAGCAGCCTGGCCAGGATGTTGTTCAAAGTGTTCATGGTGGTCCCCTTAATATTTGACGCTGATGAGTTTGCGGACATAGCTGATCGGCGCCTTGGCCGGATTGCTGAAGACCGTGGTGACGGTGGCGGTTTGGCCGGGCGCCAGTCCGGTCGTCGGCAGCGTGATGTAGGGCACGCCGTTCTTCACGCCGCTGGCGTTGTCCAGCGTGACGCCGGCGCTCAGTCCTTGCAGGTGCAGGTGCAGCGGCCCGGTGAGCGTGGTCTGCGTGGTGTTGGTGAAGGCCACCGTGCCGGTGTACTTCTGCGTGAAGCGGTTCACCGCCAGGCCCGATTGCACCATCCGGACGCTGGCACTCACGTCCTCAGGCGCCAGCAGGTCGTAGCGGTTGCCGTGGAAGCGGAACTCGCTGTACGACGAAATGCCGGGGTAGGCCGGATCGGTTGGCGGACCGGGATGGTCCACCCGCACCATGAAGTAGCGGTAGCGTTCATCTTCCAGGCCTTCCACAACGGGAATCACTTCCATCTCGAAGTTGCGGTTGCTGGTGTCGGTGGTTTCGCGGCTGGTCAGCAGCGTCCAGCTCGAATTGTCGCTCGAACCGTACACATTGATACCCTGCGAGCGGTTACCGAACATGAAGCGCGCCTGGATGCCGAAGGCGCCCACCGACACGCGGTAGTTCTCGCCGAAGTCGATGGTGACCACGTTGCGCAGGTCGCCCGAGGTGCTGTTATAGTCGCCATCCACCAGCAGGGCCGCGCGGGAGGCGTCCAGCACCGTGGTGGTGACCATGCTCTTGCTCCAGTCCAGGCTGCCGTCCGAGGCCACGCGCGGGTTCAGCAGCTGCAGCTTGGCCGCCACCGCCTTGACGGCGTTCAGCAGCGCGCCGAACTCGGCGTCCGGCACCGTCAGCATGGACGCCTGCAGCGGCGCCAGTTCGGCCTGGAACGCAGCCAGCGAAGTGGTGGTGTAAATGCTGGCCGGATCGTAGGCCCCCATCGCCGAGGCGAAGGCGGCGGCGCGGTCGGGCTGTACGCTCAGCCTGGTGGTCATGGTGCTGATCGACACGCCGTCGGTGGCGCTGATGATCACGTCGTGCAGGCCCGCCTGCGCCGCCGTCGGGGTCCAGTTGAGCGTGCCGTTGGTGCTGTCCAGCGTGGCCCCAGGGGGCAGGCTGATGGCCTGGTACACCACGCTGTCGCCCGCTTGCGCGTCGGTGGCGGTGTAGGCGGCCTGGTAGGGCACGCCCTGCACGATCAGCTCGGTGGCGGGGAAGGCAGGCATGGCGAAGCGCGGCGGCGTGAGCTGGGTGGGCGCGGCCATGTTGACGAAGTCCACATCCACCGTGGCGCCTTCGGCGCCGGTGAACTTGAAGTAGATGATGTTGTCGCCGAAGCCGCGCCCGGCGCTGGCGGTCCACGACGAATCGGGTACGATGTAGCGCCACTGGCCGCCGGTGTCCGGCACGGTCATCTCGCTCCAGGGCAGGCCGGTGGCGGAGCCGCTGGCGGCCAGCCTGGTCACCGCGTTGGTGCGCACCATCAGGCCCACCGGCGCGTACTTGGCGCGGTCCGCGTAGCGCACGTCGTGGAATACCACGGTGGCGCCGGCCGGCGTGACCCTGGCGTGGCCAAAGGTGCGTTCGGCTTCGGTCTCGGTGCTCCATTCGCCGTCCAGGAAGACCGCCTTGCGCTCGGTCTCCAGCATGCCGGTGTTGGGCGGCAGCGGCACGCCGGTCAGCGGCGGCGGCAGGGTGAGGAAGGCTTCCGCACCCATGTCCTTGTTGGCGGGCGCGGCCGGGCCCCAGGCAGTGACCGGGCCGTCCGCATGGGCGGCGGCGGTGGCCAGGAAGGGCGCCAGCGCGTCCACGTCCACGCCCTGTTCATGCTTGTAGACGTTGTACAGCTCGGGTATGCCGCCCACTTCGTACAGGCGGCCGCGGTAGGCGCCGGAGATGTAGGAGGTGCCGCCGCTCAGGTCCGCCCAGGGCGCGTTGTAGCCCAGCATGTACTGGGCGAAGGCGTTCGCGCCCATCAGCACGCGGTTGCCGCCGAAGTGGTAGACGCTGACCGCGTCGCCGGAAGTCGATGGCACGCCCGTGTGGGGGTCGACCTTGGTGCCTTGGGCGGTGACCATGCGCAGCAGGCCGGTCAGGTTGTCCACGTTGTCGCCGCCGTGGGCCTGGTCGCGTTGCATTTCCTGGATCTGGTAGAAAGGATAGCCGGCCTTGTTGTAGGGATTGTCGCTGTCGACCAGCGGGATCAGCGGCAGGATGGCGCCGTTGATGTCCTGGCGGGTGGAACTGGCGTTGACCGTCATCCATTCCACGGTCTCGTCGTAGCGGGCGCGGTTGTCGGTGAAGATGGCGCCGGCCATGCGGCCGATCAGCGAGTACAGGTGCTGGTTCATGAAGCGCTCCTTGCTGGCGAAGAAGGTGCGCTCCATCGGGTCGATCAGGTTGTCCTTCAGCTTCTGGGTGTCGGTGTCGGTCCAGGCCAGCGGGTAGGCGGTGTAGGCCGGATCGCCCGGCGTATAGCGCATGATCTCGGCGGCGGCCAGCATGCGGAACAGCGGCACGCCGGTGTGGATGTGCGCGTCCGGATAGTAGGCGTAGCCGGCCGGGTTCATATTGCTCCAGGTGCGCAGGATGCGCATGGCGTTGCGGCGGTACTCGTTCTGGCCGGTCATGTAGTACAGGATGGCCTGGGTCAGCGCGCCTTGCGAATCGTTGATGATGCGGGTCTGCGCGGTGTTGCCGTTGAAGTTGGGCGTATTGGGCGTGTCCACCTTGGTGGCGTCGCGGTTGGTGGGCTGCAGGTTGATGTTGGCGTAGTTGCAGCACACCGTGGCCATGATGCTGTAGTAGGTCTTGTACGGTTCGACATCGGCGCGCGTTTGCGCGCGCGCATAATCAAGCTGCTGCAGCGTGAAACCCAGGGCAGGGTGCTTGATGCCGGCCGCGCTGACCACTGGCTGGGCCACCGGGGTGGCAACGAAGTTGAGCGCCTGCGCGGGACTGCCTGCAAGAACCAGTAGCGCCGATGTCACTGATAGCGCTATCATCCCGAGTTTGCCGCAACTGGCGCTTGCGGCGCGCTGCTGCTCCGGTTTGGATTGTTTGTGCATAATTTTTCCTTATAGTTGTGAAATCACGCTCCATTGGTGTATCGGGCATTTGTGTCTCCTTGATGCCTTGTTATCGATACCAGTGTAAATATAGCATGACATTCCAACTGCGGAGCGCACGATTGTTATCGATATCTCAGGTTGTTGTATCCGAAACACCATGCGCACCCAGGCTGGCCGACCGGAGCGGCCTGCCACATGACCGCATCGCGTATGCGACGGCGACGCGGGTTCAGCGCCCGCGCGCTGCGGGCGGCCAGGGGGCGATCGGCGGTGCGCTGGGCGACAGCGCTTGCAGGCGCTTGTAGAGTGCCCGCGTCTCAAGCAGGTTCCATACGCGCAGCATGGCTTCTATGGTGTCGAAGGGTTTGGTCAGGAAATCCTTGGCGCCCAGCGACAGCGCGCGGCGCTTGGCTTCGCCGGTGGCGTCGGCGGTGACCACCAGCACCGGGCGAAAGTCGTAAGGGTCGCCGCGCCGCTTCAACTGTTCCAGTACCGCGTAGCCGTCCAGTTCCGGCATCATCAGGTCCAGCACGATCAGGTCCGGGTCGAACGCGGCGTACAGCTCTAGCGCTTTTTGCGCGTCGGTGGTGCCCACCACGTGGGTCAGGCCTTCGCGCGTCAGCAGGTCTTCCAGCAGCCGCAGGTTGGCGGGCTGGTCGTCGATGATCAGCACGCGCGAGGCCAGTAAATCGTCTTCGTTCATGGCTTATCCTTTTATCCTGTCCAGCAGCGCGAAAAATTCCGGCAGATCGAGCGGCTTTTTCAGCTGGCCGTCGGTGCCAGGCGCCGCAGCCATGCCGAGCGCCACCACCGGCACCGCAGCCAGGGCCGGGCCGCCGCGCCAGCGAGCCAGCATGGCGCCCGCCCCGGCCAGCGACATGTCCAGCAGCAGCACCGCCGGCTTGCGCTGCAAGGCCAGCGTCCAACCCACGTCGGCGCTGCGCGCGGTGGACAGGTCCCAGCCTGGCCGTCTCGCCATCAGCGTCTCCATCAGTGCCAGCGTGGAAGCGTCGCCGTCCACGCACAGCACGGCGGGTCTTTGTGCCTGCTGCACCGATATGGCCGGCGGCGGCGGGGCCACGGCCGGCTCGGCCTGCGGCCCCGCAGGCGCTGCGCGCGGCAGGCGGAGGGTGAACACGCTGCCCTTGGCGGGCAGGTTGGCGGCGGCGATGCTGCCGCCCATCGCGTCGGCCAGCGAGCGCGATACCGCCAGGCCCAGTCCTATCCCGTCGGTCTTGCCGCCTTCAGCGCCCAGCCGGTCGAACGGCGTGAACAGGCGCTCCTGCCTATCGGCCGGGATGCCGGCGCCGTCGTCCTCGATGGCGATGGCCACCGAGGCGGGGGCGCCGCCGTTCTGCGCAGCCGGCTGCGCGCTGACCGCGACGCGCACCTGGCCGCCCGCTGCGTTGTACTTGATGGCGTTGGACAGCAGGTTCAGCATTACCTGCATGAGGCGTTGCCGGTCGGCCAGCACGGCAAGCCCGCCGCAGTAGTCCGGCGCCGGCAACTGCACCTGGTACTGCGCTGCCAGCGGCTTGAGCAGGGTCAGCGCCTCCTGCAGCACCGGCGCCAGCGGCACCGGGGCCGATGCCATCGGCAGCTGGCCGGCCTCGATGCGGCCTACGTCCAGCACGTCGTCGATCAGCGACAGCAGGTGCTGCCCCGCGCCGATGATGTGCGCGGCGTGCTGTTTGTTCTGGTGGTTTGCCGCGCCGCTCTCCAAGAGCTGGGCGAATCCCAGTATGGCGTTGAGCGGGGTGCGCAATTCATGGCTGGTGCGGGACAGGAACTCTGTCTTGGCAAGGCTGGCGGCCCGCGCCGCAGTGGCGCGGTTGGCCAGCAACAAGCTGGCCCTGTGCAGGCGCTCGGCCAGGCGGCCAAGCTCATCGTTCGCGGCGCCGGCGGCGATCAGCGGCTGGTCGTTCACCAGGCGTTCCGCGTTTTCGGCCGCCAGCCGCACCCGCCGCACTACGCGGATGGTGAACAGCAGCATGGCAAGCGCGCCGGCCAGTCCCACCCCGACGGTGGCGGCGTTCATCAGGAAGTGGCGCCGCAAGGCTTCCTGCACGGCGGCGGTGCGGGCTTCCACCAGCACGGCTTCGCGCGCGTTCATCACGCCGATACCGTCGCGCAGCTGGTTCAGTATCTGCCTGCCGGCCACCAGGCTGGCGCGCAGGTCGCCGGCCTCGGTGCCGTACTGCTTGCGCAGCGTGTTCAGGCCCGCCAGTTTGTGCCGCACCAGCGGCAGCAGGCGCTGCAGCCGCGCCAGCTGCTCGGGGTCGCGCACGTTTTCCTGCAAGCTGGCCATGGCGGCCGGCAGGCGCGCTTCGGCGATCCGGTACGGCGCCAGGAAGTCATCCACTCCGGTCAGCAGGTAGCCGCGCACGCCGGTGGCGGCTTCGGCGATCAGGGCATGCAGCAGCTGGATATCGCGCTGCACCTTCAGTGTGCGCAGCATTTCGGCGGTGGCGTCGGCGCTCTGGCGCTCCAGCTTGTGGCTGGTGGCCACGGAACCGAGCAGCATGGCCAGCGAGGCGGCGATGACCACGCCGCCCTTGACCGCCAGCGGCCAGTGCTTCCAGTGCAGGCCGGGGCGCATCACCGGCCGTATCCGCAGTCCACCGCGCAGACCGCGGCCTGGGTGCGGTCGCGCAGGTCGAGTTTGTGCAGGATGCGTTCGATATGCACTTTGACGGTGCCGGCCGCTATGCCCAGTTCCGCGGCCATGGCGGCATTGGTCAGTCCGCGCGGCATCAGGGCGAACACTTGCAGCTCGCGGGTGGTCAGCTGCTTGAGCTTGGCGGCCGTCTCCATGCCGGCGCTGCGCGCGGCCGGCTTGCTGGCCGACAGGTAGGCGGCGGCCAGCATGGTGGCCAGTACCTGCAGCACGTCCAGGTCGTCGGCACTGGGCGGTGGCGCCTGGCGCGTCGTGATCAGCGCCAGGATGCCGGTACTCCTGCCGTGCAAGCGCATCGGCACCAGCACTTCCACGCCGCCGGCCCTGCTGCGGCCGATCAGCAGGCGGCTCTGCACATTCTGCTGGACCTGTGGCAGAGCGTCCTCCAGCAATGCCGCATGCAGCGTGCCGGTGACGGGCAGGGACGCGCCTACCGGGTAGGCCGCGCCTTGGGCTGCGTGCACTTGCAAGCCGTCCCCATGCCGGAACAGCAGCACGCCGTCTTCCATCGACAGGAAAGCCAGCGCGCGGGCCAGGATCGCGCTCATGGCGGCGGAACTGCCGCCGGCGCCGGCCAGCGCAAGGCCGGCGTCGCTCAACAGGCGCAGGCGCGAGGCGCTGCCTTCGGTGTGGCGGTAGCGGTGGCGGGCGACGCGGGCGGTTCCGGGCGCGGCGGTGGAGGCGAGGGTGGCTGGGTTATTCATCATGCTATTTTGTCGTGTACACAATTATATGCCAACCGGCATATGCAAGATCCGCCGGCCGGCCGATTCCGTGCGGCCCTCGGCTGCCCATACTTTGGATGTCGCTTTTGACGACTACCATACAAAGGAACCCATGCGCTACCTGACCCTGATCCCATTCGCCTGCGCCTTGCTGGCGTCGAACGTCCATGCCGCCACATCCGAGCCTTGCCACGCCGCTTCGGAGAAGGAGATTGCGGGCTTGTTCGACCGCTGGAATGCTTCGCTGCAGACCGGCAACCCTGCCAAGGTGGTGGCCAACTATGCCAGCAAGTCCGTGCTGCTGCCCACGCTGTCGAACAAGCCGCGGCTGACGGCGGACGAAAAGGCCGATTATTTCGTGCATTTCCTGGAAGGCAAACCGGTTGGCAGCATCGACAGCCGCAGCATCGAGGTCGATTGCAACAGCGCGGTCGATGCTGGCCTGTACACCTTCAAGTTCGCCGACGGCAAGCAGGTGAAGGCGCGCTACACCTTTACCTACAAGTGGAGCAAGGGCCAGTGGCTGATCACCAGCCACCATTCGTCGGCCATGCCCGAGAAGGGCTAAGCGGACTGCGATGCGCGGGCCAGCGCGATGCAGCGCCTGGGCACGACCAGGGTGGGGGCGACCAGGTCCACGGCGATGCCGCCTACGTCGAAGCCGGGCTGCCGGGCCAGCAGTATGTGCAGCTCAGTGCAGCCCGGTATCAATACCCTCGCGCCGCGCGCGGCCGGGTGGGTGATGGCACCAGCAATCCAAATGGCCTTGTCGGGCGCGCAGGCCGGCGCGCCGTGAGTGCAGCCTGCAAATCCGATATGGCCGAAGTGCTCATAGGCTTCGCTGCGGCTAGCAGCGCGGTGTGGTCGCTGCGCCTGCAGATCATCGTAGTGCGTGCCCTGAGGCCGGCCGGCGCCACCGAGGTGGTGTCGGAGGCAGTGGAATCCTGACTGCAGCTGGCATCGTTCTCGCTGTTCGCGGTCGGCTTGCCAATGGCGCGCGCCAGGCGGCGCACCAGCCAGTGCTCGAGGCACCGGGCCGCTGCCAGGCAGGCCAGCATGATCAGCGGCGCGGTCCGAACGGTGTTCCTGGACAAGGCCAGCAACGCCGACAGCGCCATCATGGCGCCGATCAGCGCGCCGTTCCAGGGCTGGCCGGTGGCGAAGTTGACCGCCGCCAGCGCCAGCAGCGGCGACAGCGGGCTGGCCAGCAAGCTCAGGAAGTGGGCTGGCGCGCCGCGCCGGCGGTGCGGCGCCACGGTATTGGGCCCGCAGCTGCGCAGTCGGGCCTGCGCCTCGCGGCGCGGTTGCGCCTGTGCGGTGCGCGGTCTTGGTGCTCATGCGGCGATAGTAAGGTGGCGCGGCGAAAAAAAATCGATGCAGCTCACCTCGGCCGGATTTGATCCAGATCATGGCTGCGCCGCGCTCGACCGGGGCATAGTGGCGGCATTGCAACCAATGAAAGTTTTCCATGTTTAAGCACATCCTGCTTCCCACCGACGGTTCGCCGCTGTCGGCTTCCGCCATTCCGCGGGCCCTGGCCCTGGCCCGCAGCTGCGGCGCGCGCGTGACCGTGGTGCACGTGGTGAGCGACTACCACGTGTTCAGCTGCGGCGCCGAGATCCTGGCCGAGACCCGCGAACAGTACCTGCAGCAGACGGCCACCCATGCGCGCATGCTGCTGGCCGGGATCGGCGAGCAGGCCAAGGAGATGGGTGTGCGCTGCGATACGGTGGCGCTCAGCGCCGAGGAGGCCTACGAGGCCATGCTGCAGACCGCGCGCGAGCAGGGCTGCGACCTGGTCTGCATGGCCGCGCACGGCCGGCACGGCAACAAGGGCCTGCCCCTGGGAAGCGAAACCCTGAAGGTGCTGGCGCACAGCCACATTCCCGTGCTGGTGTTCCGCTGACGCGGGCGGCGCCCTGTCAATGCGGCGCCGCGCCGGTGCGGCGGCGCGCCGCCTGCGCGGCTTGCAGCGCGGCTTCCAGCTCGGCGTCCAGCCCGTAGATGTCGTTGGCGAACAGGGTGCGGCCGTCCTGGCTCGCCAGCGCGGTGGCGTAGAAGATGACCACCGGCAGTGATGCGCGCAGCGGCACGTTGCGGGTCTGGCCCTGCGCCAGCGCCTGCTCCACCGCGTCCGGATTCCAGCCTGCCTGGCCCTCCAGCACAAATGCGGCCAGCGCGGCCGGCTGCTCCACGCGTATGCAGCCGTGGCTGAAGTCGCGCCGCGTGGCCTGGAACAGCTGGCGCGCCGGGGTGGCGTGCAGGTAGATGTCCATGGCGTTGGGCAGGCCGAACTTGAGCGGACCGAGCGCGTTCTGCGCGCCGGGGCGCTGGCGCACGCGCAGGGCGCCTGAGCGCAGCGCGGCCAGCGCGCCGGAGCCGTCGCCGGCGGGGCGCCCCTGGCGGTCCACCAGTTCCATGTCGTACCGGGGAAGGTAGTCCGGGTCCCTGGTTAGGGCCGGCAGGATTTCGTTGCGGGTGATGCTGGTGGGGACGTTCCAGTACGGGTGGAATTCCACGTAGCGCAGTTGGCCGATGAACAGCGGCGTGGGATGCAGGCCGGCGCGGCCGACGATCACGCGCATCGCCAGCGCCGGCTGCGCCGCCGCGTCCGTGGAGCGGAAGGCCCACAGGCGGTAGGAGGGCAGGTTGATGGCGATGAGGGGACCCTGCAGTTCGGGCAGCCAGCGCAGGCGCTCGAGCGCCAGTTCGATTTGCCGCACGCGCCTGGACAGCGGCACCTGCAGGGCGGCCATGGTCTGGGCGCCCAGCTTGCCGTCGGCGGCCAGGCCGTGCCTGTCCTGGAAGCGCGCCACGGCCTCCGCCAATTCGGGCGCATAGTCCTCGCCGGCGCCGCCGCGGACTCCCGCTTCGAGGTCGCCAAACGCCCGCAGCAGGACGCGCAAGGCTGCGGCGCCACGGTAGCTGTCGCCGGGTCCCAGGGCTTTGCTGGAAGGGAGTGGCGGCAAGGCCTCGAATTGTTGCGCAGCCAGTTCCCGGTAGCGTGCCAGGCTGGCGGTCAGGCGGCTGTAAAGCGGCAGCTGGGGCGCGGCAGCGGCGGACAGTTCGTCCAGTCTGCCAGCGGCCAGCGCCTGGCGCAGCAGGGGGGCTGGATCGAAGGGAGCGGCCGGCGCGCCGGCGCCGGCGCCTGCGCTGAGCTTGCGGCTGGTGCGGCCTGCGCGCAGGTCGTGCAGGTAGCGCAGCATGGACAGTGTGAGGGCGGCGTCGGCTTGCGCCGGGGGGGCCGCTTGCGGGGCGATGGCGTAGTCGTCGGGCGATAGCCCGTGTTCACCGGCCCTGGCTAGCAGCGTCTGTGCCCTGGCGGCCAGAGGCGAGCCGGCGCCGCTCCAGGCGGGGGCATAGGCGCGGGGCGCGTAGAAGCTCGCCAGCCAGGCGCTTTCTTCGCGGTGGCTGCCGGTGTCGGCGCGCGCTGGGCTGTGCGGGCCGGCGACCAGCAGGGCTGGCAGCGCCGCGATCATCAAGGCGCGCAGCACGGCGCGCAGCGACGTAAAGCGCAAGGCCATGCGCGGGGCATGAACCGGGGCTGAAAGCTGGGCACGGTGCAGGGCATGCGGCAGCCCTGGCGCGGGCCGGCTCAAACCGGGGCAGCCAGCGGGATGCCGCACTGGCGCAGGGCGGACAGGCAGGCCGCGTCCGGCGCGTGCTCCATCGCGTCGAGGAAAATCATGTCGCAGTTCTGTTCGCGCGCCGCCGCAATCATCGCAGCGCCGGGCGCGGCGGCGCAGCGCGTGAGCACGATGCAGGGCACGCCGGCGGCCGCGGCAGCCGCTTCAACCTCGCGCAGCGCGTTGCTGGAGTGGACGATGCTGGCCGGGCGCTCGCTTTCGGGCAGGTAGCTGTCGTCCTCCGGCGTGGCCAGATCGTCGCACGGCAGCAAATACATGGCGACGACCGAGGCCGCGTTCGCGCGCGCCAGCCGCATGCAGCGTTCGATGGGCTGCGTGGCGCGCGGGTTGCCGTCGATCGGCAGCAGGATGGAATGGGGCATGCTGGTCTCCTTGGCGGAAATGGCGGAAATGGCGGAAATGGCGGTATTGACGGTATTGGCGGCCAGGAGGCCGCAACACCATTGTCGGCTGCTGCGGGCGGGGGCGGCTTTGATCTGGATCAATTCCAGCGGGATTCACAGGGCCGGACAAACGCGGCGGCGCCGCGTCAGCGCTGTGCAGTGTGGGCCGCCTCGGGCGCGCCGCTTTCGCCGTCAGCCATGCGTTGCAGGCCGGGCTGGTCGGTCAGCACGATATGGCGCCGCTCCACGCGCAGCACGCCTTCGCGCTGCAGGCGCAGCAGTTGGCGCGTGATGGTGGCGTCGGTCAGTCCCAGGTAGTCGCCGATATCCTGCCGCGTCAGCGGCAGCTCGATGCACACGCGGCCGGCTTCGAGGTGGCGGCTCGACCAAGCCAGCTGCAGCAGGTAGCAGGCGATCTTTTGCTCGGCCCTCGGATAGCTCAGCATCACGGCCAGGCCGTGCTGGCGGGCCAGTTCCTGGCTAAGCATTTGCTCCAGGCGCCGTTCCAGCGCCGGAAAGCGGCGCGCCGCCTCCAGCAGGCGCGGATGCGACAGTTCGCACAAGACGCTGTCGGCGGTGGCGCTGGCGGCGCTGGCATGCCTTTCGCAGCCCAGCACGTCCAGTCCCAGCAGCGTCCCGCGTCCGGGCAGGCCGGTGATGCGCTGGTCGCCGTCCGGCGTCAGGCGGTAGCACTTGAAATGGCCGCTGCGCACCGCGTACACGCGCCCGCGCACCGCTTCGTTCATCTGGTACAGCCCTTCGCCGCGCAGCAGGCGGTAGCGCTGCAGCACCAGGCTGTCGATGCGGGCGCATGTCTCGTCGTCCATGCCGGCCGGCAGGCAGGCGGCGCGCGCTTCGCAGCCGAGGCAGGACATGGCGCGGGTGTCCATGCGCAAGGGAATGACGTTGCGGGGAGAACGGGCGCTCATGGCGGACTCCTTTTGCCCGTGGAACAGCGGGCGCAGGAACGATGATAGCGGGCAGCGGCTGCGCGCGGGATTGATCCAGATCAAACCCGCGCCAGTTTGATCACGCGGTCCGGCGATGGGCTGGCCGGCGCCGCCAGCGCCTCCAGGCCGGGCCGGTCCAGCAGCGCCACCTCGTGGCGGCCCGCCGCGACCAGGCCGAGCTGGCTGAAACGCCGCAGCAGCCGGCTCAGGCATTCCGGGCTCAGGTTGAGGAAGGCGGCCAGATCCTGGCGCGCCATCGGCAGCGCGAAGCGCACTTCGGAACAGCCGCGCGCGCCGTGCCACGCCGCCTGGCGCAACAGGAAGGCGGCCAGGCGCTGCTCGGCGGTGGTGCGGCGCTGTTGCAGCAGCACGTCCTGCATATCGCGGATGCTGTGGCTGATGATCCCCTGGAAGAACTGCGGCTGCTCGCGCATGCTGGCGTAGCTCATGTCGCATACCTCGCTATCCTCCAGCGCCACGGCGCTACAGTCGTGGCGCGCCAGGCCGATCGCTTCGAGCGCCAGGAAGTCGCCGCTGCCGGGAAAACCCAGGATCAGGCGGCCGCCGGCGCGGTCGCTGCGGGTGAGCTTGAAGCTGCCGTAGCGCACCGCGTAGACCTGTTCGCCGACCGGTGCGCCGGCGCAGTACAGGGCGGCGCCGCGCGCCACGCGGAT
>NZ_BAAKJE010000033.1:0-17147 GCF_059704565.1 Massilia sp. NBRC 108631 | reverse complement strand
CAGGTCGCGGATCTCGCCCACCATGATGATGTCCGGGTCCTGCCGCATCAGCGCGCGCACGCCGTCGGCGAAGGACAGGTCGATGCCCGGTTGCACCTGCATCTGGTTGAAGGCCGGCTCCACCATCTCGATCGGGTCCTCCACCGTGCACACGTTGACTTCCGAGGTGGCCAGCGCCTTGAGCGTGGTGTACAGGGTGGTGGTCTTGCCCGAGCCGGTGGGGCCGGTGACCAGGATGATGCCGTGCGGACGCTTGGTGAGCGCGTCCCAGCGCGCCGCGTCGTCTTCCGGGAACCCCAGTTCGGGCAGGGTCTTGACCACCACTTCCGGGTCGAAGATGCGCATCACCAGCTTTTCGCCGAAGGCGGTGGGCAGGGTCGACAGGCGCAGTTCGATCTCCTGGCCGCCGGCGGTGCGGGTCTTGATGCGGCCGTCCTGCGGGCGGCGCTTCTCGATCACGTCCATGCGGCCCAGCAGCTTGATGCGCGCGGTCATGGCGATCATCACCACGGCCGGCACCTGATACACCTGGTGCAGCACGCCGTCGATGCGGAAGCGTATCGTGCCCAGGTCGCGTTTGGGCTCCAGATGGATGTCCGAGGCGCGCTGCTCGAAGGCGTACTGCCACAGCCAGTCGACGATGTTGATCACGTGCTGGTCGTTGGCGTCCACCTGGCGGTTGCTCTTGCCCAGCTCCACCAGCTGCTCGAAGTTGTTGCGCAGCGCCAGGTCCTGGCCGTTGGACTTGTTGGCCTTCTTGATGGACTTGGCCAGCGCGAAGAACTGCGAGGTGTACTGCGCGATGTCGAGCGGATTGGAGATTACCCGGCGCACCACGCGGCGCGAAATCTTGGCGATTTCCGCTTCCCATTCGTGCGCGAACGGGTCGGCGGTGGCCACCACCAGCGTGTCCATGCTCATTTCCACCGGCAGGATGTTGAAGCGCGACGCGTAGTTGGCGGACATCACGTCGGCCACCTTGGTAAAGTCGATTTTCAGCGGGTCGATGCGGTAGAAGGGCAGCTTGGCGTGGCCGGCCAGCCATTCGGTCAGCATGTCCAGCGTGAGCAGGCGGTGCGGCGGCTGGGCCGACAGCAGCTTGCAGTGGGCCACCGCACACAGCGGGTGCATGGCGCCGACCGTGTTCTTGAGGATGCCCTGGGCCTGGGCGTAGGCGGCCTTGACGTTGGCCTTCTCGACCAGGCCATCGGCCAGCAGCCAGGTGAAGATTTGTTGCAGGTCTAGTGCTTTCATCTGGCTGAGGTCCCGGTTTTATTTCTGCAGCGCTTGCTGGATGCCCTTGACCCAGGACTTGGCCGGCAGCTTGGTGTCGGCCACGATCTGCGCGGCGCGCACCTTCAGCGCTTCCAGGTCCATCGGGCGGGCCTGCTTGAAGGCGACCGCCACCACGTTGCCGTCGTGTACCTGCGGCAGGCACACCACCTGGCCGAAGGCAAACTTCATCGCCTTGATATTCTTGGCATAGCTTGGATGGTCGCCGAACAAGTTGACGGTCATGATGCCATGGTCCGCCAGGCAGGCATTGCAGGCCTGGTAGAACTGCGGCGTGTCCAGCACCGGGCCGCGCGCGGTGGCGTCGTACAGGTCCACCTGCAGCGCGTCGAGCGCGCCGTGGTTGGCCTTGTCGTTGACGAAGTCCAGCGCATCCATTTCCAGCACGTGCAGGCGCTCGTCGTTGGCCGGCAGCTTGAACATCGACGCGCAGATCGCCATCACCGACGGGTTCAGCTCGATCGCGGTGATGTCCGCCTGCGGAAACTGTTTATAGCAAAACTTGGTCAGCGCCGCCGTGCCCAGGCCCAGCTGGGCGATGCGCCGCGGCTGTTCGATCCACAGCATCCACGCCATCATCTGCTGAGCGTACTCCAGTTCCGGCCAGTCCGGCTTGCGGATGCGCATGGCGCCCTGCACCCACTCGGTGCCGAAGTGCAGATAGCGCACGCCATCCTGTTCCGACAGGGTGACCGGCGCGTATTTCACCTTGCGCGGCGCTTTCGGCGCGGCCGCCGCGGTGGCGGGGCGCGAGGATTCTACTTGTTCGATGGATTTGCGTTTGATCAGCATGAGAGGGCCAGCCTGGAGATGAAGGTCTATTATCCCGCGCCTGCTTACCGCAAGGCAAGGCGCAATGAAAAAAGCCGGTCGGCGACCGGCTTGCTGTGGCGTAAGTTACGAATCAGTTCTGCATCGGCTCGACCGATACGCGCAGGCGCACGCGCTGGCCGGGGTCGAAGGACATGATGCTGGTGTAGTTGCGGCCGCGGTAGTCGTACGTCACTTCGTAGCCGTTGGTGCGCGACTCCCAATGGTCCACGGTGCGGCACTGTTTCACCGCCTGTTCGCTGACCGCGCCCGGCTGGGCGTTCTGGTTGTCGACGCGGTCGCCCACCACGGCGCCGGCGATGGCGCCGGCCGCCGTGGCCGCCGTGCGGCCGTGGCCGCCGCCGATCTGGCTGCCCAGCAGCGCGCCGGCGATGCCGCCGACGATCGAGCCGCCCGCGCTGCGCTGAGCCGGCTGCTGCACCTGCACATACTCGGTGCGGCATTCCTGGCGCGGCACGTTGACCTGCTCAACCTGCGGCTGCACGCGCACCACGCGGCCGAAATCTTCAAATTCCGTCGCTTGCGCGAACGGCAGCGCGCCCAGGCACAGGGCCGACAGCAACAGTTTGGATGGCATGTTCATTTGATACCTCTTGTTTGTGTTGGATAGTCCGGGTATGCAATCCACAGGGGAGGGATGGCTGATGCTATGGTAATCCTGCCGCTGCGCGGAAAACAGTGCTCATGGCAACAATTTGTAACAGCGCCGATTCCCCGTGGAATACCGACGAAATGTTCTATTTCTTACAAAACTTGCGTTAGACGTCACTTACGTGTTGATTCGCAGGATACAACACGTTACCCTAACAACCGTATGGGATCAGATTGACATAGAGAAACGCGACTCGCCGCCGGCGCAATGACCCGCCCGTGGCCTCCATGTATAGGTAACCACTATAGCGAAAAGCAAACCGTACATTAACAGGTCGATTTGAGGGAAAAATGAGTTTGTTGATAACTGTGCCGCCCAACCTTGTCCAGTCCATTCGTGCATTTCGTGTCACCGATCTGCAAGACGAGGCAGCCCGCCTGGGGCAGCACTTTTTATACGCGCATTGCAATGCCGGCCTGACCAAGCAGCAAGTGCTGGGCATCATCGCGGAGTCATTCCTTTTCCCTAAGCCTTGCGGCAAGAACTTCGAGGCGCTGCGCGTCACCTTGACCGACACCATGGCCAAGGCCGGCGAGCAGACCGGTTTCCTGATCGTGCTGGAACAGCTGCCCAACACCCAGAAATTCGACCGCGAGGCGCGCGAGTGCCTGCTGGACGTGTTCCGCGACGCGGCCGACTTCTGGGCCGAGAAGAAAGTGCCGTTCCGCGTCTTCTATTCCTTCGAATAAGGCCGCGCCAAACCCGGTTTGGAAGGCCCGGCCCGCCACGCAGGTATAATAGCGGGCTATGAAAAACATCGTCATCCTCATTTCTGGACGCGGCAGCAATATGGAAGCCGTGGTCCGCGCCGCGCAAGCCGAGCAATGGCCGGCCCGCATCGCGGCTGTCATCAGCAACCGTCCCGACGCGCTCGGCCTGGCTTTCGCCGACGAGCACGGCATTCCGACCGCCGTCGTCGCCAACAAGGAATACCCTAGCCGCGAGGCCTTCGACGCCGCGCTGCAGGAAGTCATCGACGGCTTCAAGCCGGACCTGGTGGTGCTGGCCGGCTTCATGCGCATCCTGACCCCGGCGTTCACCGCCCATTACGCCGGCCGCATGCTGAACATCCATCCCTCGCTGCTGCCGCTGTTCCCCGGCTTGCACACGCATGAGCAGGCGCTCGCGTCCGGCATGCAGGAACACGGTGCGACGGTGCATTTCGTTACCGCCGAACTCGATCACGGTCCCATGGTGGACCAGGCCGCCGTGCCTGTGCTGCCGGGCGATACGCCCGCCACGCTGGCGGCGCGCGTGCTGGTGCAGGAGCATGAACTCTATCCACGCGCCATCCGCTGGTTTGTTGAAGACCGGCTGACGATCGAAAACGGCAAGGTCATCGTTGACCATAACAAGTAATTAACCAAGGAATTCCATGAGATTGCCACCAGCGATACTCGCCAGCACCGAAGAAGTGCTGCGCGAGATTTTGCGCTTTACCGCCCCCGCCGACAGCACCCTGTCGCGCTACTTCAAAGACCATCCCCGCCTTGGCGGCCGCGAACGCGGCGCCATCGCCGAGGGCGTGTACGCCGTGCTGCGCAACCGCGCCTTCTTCACCGACCAGTCGGAAGCGGGCAGCGGCGCCACCATGCGCCGTTTGACCCTGCTGGGCCTGGCCGACGCCGTGGGCGCCGACTCGCTGGGCGGCGTCACGCCGGAAGAGCTGGAGTGGATCGAGCGCGTGATGCAGATCGACCGCAAGCTGATGCACAAATCGATGCGCTCGAACATGCCGAAATGGCTGTTCGAGAAGCTGGTGGCCCAGTTCGGCGAGGACGAGGCGCTGCTGCTGGCCGACGCGCTGAACACCCCGGCGCCGCTGGACCTGCGCGTCAACACCATGAAGTCCGGCCGCGATGAAGTGATCGCCGAACTGGCGCAAGCGCCGATCGCCGCCGATCCGACCCCGTACGCGCCGCTGGGCCTGCGCGTGCACAAGAAGCCGCAGTTGCAGAACCTGCCGCTGTTCAAGAGCGGCGCCATCGAGGTGCAGGACGAGGGCAGCCAGGTGCTGGCCCAGATCCTGGGCGCCAAGCGCGGCGAGATGGTGGTGGACTTCTGCGCCGGCGCCGGCGGCAAGACGCTGGCGCTGGGCGCGCTGATGCGCAACACCGGCCGCCTGTACGCGTTCGACGTGTCCGAGAAGCGCCTGGCCAAGCTGAAGCCGCGCCTGGCACGCTCCGGCCTGTCCAATGTGCACCCGGTGCAGATCGCGCACGAGCGCGACGCCAAGATCAAGCGCCTGGCCGGCAAGATCGACCGCGTGCTGGTCGACGCGCCATGCTCGGGCATGGGCACGCTGCGCCGCAATCCGGACGTCAAATGGCGCCAGGCGGAAAGCGCCATCGGTGAAATGCACGACAAGCAAGTGGCCATCCTGGCCGGCGCCGCGCGCCTGGTCAAAGGCGGCGGCCGCCTGGTGTACGCCACCTGCTCTTTCCTGAACGAAGAAAACGACGACGTGGCGGCCGATTTCCTGGCCAAGCATCCGGATTTCGAACTGGTGCCGATGAGCAAAGTGCTGGCCGAGCAGAAGATCGCGCTGGAGATGGGCGACTACCTGAAGCTGCTGCCGCACAAGCACCAGACCGACGGCTTCTTCGCCGCCGTGTTCGAGCGCAAGCCGATGCCGAAGAAGGAAAAACCGGCGTCGGACGCCGACGAGGCCGGCGACCGGGACAGCGCAGGCTAAGTAACTAAGTGATAATAGGGCCGGCCGCTGAGCTGGCCCTTTTTCCATCTACCCGCGAGAACGATGAAGCAAGAACCCCTGAAGAACCTGATTACCGATTTACTGACCGACCTGCGCGATCCCGGCCTGATGTGGCAGCTGGGCGCGCTGGTGCTGGCCATCGTGCTGGGCTATGTGCTGTCCGGGCTGCTGCGCAAGCGCGTCACGGCGCATGAGCCGGCCACCGGCATGGCGCGCTTCGGCATGGAGAGCTTCAGCCGCGTGATCGGCCCGCTGGCCATCGCGTGCCTGATCTTCATCGCCCAGGTGGTGCTGGTGCGCTACCAGAAAGTGCACCTGCTGAAGGTGGCGCTGCCGATCTTCGGCTCGCTGGCGGCGATCCGCTTCGTTTTCTTCCTGCTGCGCCGCGTGTTCGCGCGCCGCGGCGGCGAGATCGGCGCCACCATGCTGACCTTCGAAAAGATTTTCCAGCTGCTGGTATGGGCCTGCGTGGCCATGTATATCACCGGCTGGTGGGACGATGTGTTCTTCTACCTCGACCATACGGTACTGCCGCTGGGCAAGAACAAGGTATCGGTGGCCGACATCCTGCAGGCGGCCATTTCGGTGGTGGTGCTGCTGATGCTGGCGCTGTGGGCCGGCGCGGCGCTGGAGGAGCGTCTGATGGGCTTGCAGACCGTGCACTCCAGCCTGCGCGTGGTGCTGGCGCGCTTCGGCCGCGCGCTGCTGATCGTGGTGGCGGTGCTGGGCAGCCTGTCCATGGTCGGCATCGACCTGACCGTGCTGTCGGTGTTCGGCGGCGCGCTGGGCGTGGGCCTGGGCCTGGGCTTGCAGAAGATCGCCAGCAACTACGTGTCCGGTTTCATCATCCTGCTGGACCGCAGCCTGACCATAGGCGACATGATCACGGTGGACAAGTACACCGGCCGCGTGACGCAGATCAACACCCGTTACACGGTGCTGCAGGGCCTGGACGGGGTGGAATCCATCGTGCCGAACGAAATGCTGGTGTCGGGCGCCGTGCAGAATTCCTCCCTGTCGAACAAAAACTTGTGGCTGAGCACCAAAGTGTCGGTCGCATACGACACCGACGTGGACCAGGCGCTGGGCTTGCTGGAGCAGGCGGCGCTGTCGATCGAGCGCGTGGTGAAGGACAAGCCGCCGTCGGCCACGCTGGTCAATTTCGGCGCCGACGGGCTCGACCTGCAGGTGGGCTGGTGGATAGCGGACCCGGAAAACGGCCGTGGCGGAGTGACGTCGGACGTCAACCGGGCGATCTGGAAAGCCTTGCAAGAACACAAAATTTCGGTGCCATTCCCGCAACGGGAGATGCGCATCATTGGTCCAGTACCGTTACCAGAAGATACAGAAACGCCTAAAAAATAGTCAGGCACAGCTGGCTGGCCGCTCAATCGGGGGGTGTTTCAGCGTACAATGACGCACAACAATAGATATTCCGGCGGGCTACAAAAGCCGCGCCGGCGCATGGGACACCCTCTCTGGAGTAGTAATGACTTTTAGTTTGCAAGCAGTTCTCGAATTTCTCAGCAACGGCATCACCGGCGCATCGGGCTGGCAAGTATTCGCCTTCACCATGATCGTCACCCATATCACCATCGCCAGCGTCACCATCTATCTGCACCGCCACCAGGCGCACCGCGCGCTGGAGCTGCACGCCATCCCGAGCCACTTCTTCCGCTTCTGGCTGTGGCTGACCACCGGCCAGGTGACCAAGGAATGGGCCGCGATCCACCGCAAGCACCACGCCAAGTGCGATACCGAGGAAGATCCGCACAGCCCGGTCACCCGTGGCATCAAAAAAGTATTCTGGGAAGGCGCCGAGCTGTACCGCGCGGAATCCAAGAACATGGAGACCATGGAGAAGTACGGCCACGGCACGCCGACCGACTGGATCGAACGCAACCTGTACACCAAATACAGCTGGATGGGCGTGGTCCTGATGGCCGTAATTAACCTGGCACTGTTCGGCGTGATTGGCGCCACCGTGTGGGCCGTGCAGATGATGTGGATTCCAGTGACCGCCGCCGGTATTATCAACGGCATCGGCCACTATTGGGGCTACCGTAACTACGACTGCGCCGACGCCGCCACCAACATTATTCCATTCGGTATTATTATCGGCGGCGAGGAACTGCATAATAATCACCACACTTTCGCCACCTCGGCCAAGCTGTCGTCGAAATGGTATGAGTTCGATATCGGCTGGTTCTATATCCGCACGCTGGAAACTTTTGGCTTGGCCAAGGTAAAGAAAGTGGCGCCGGCGCCGAAATTCCAGCACGGCAAAGCGGAAGCGGACCTGGAAACGCTGCAATCGGTAATCGCCAACCGTTACGACGTGATGGCGAAATACGCCAAGTCCATGAAAAGCGCCTGGAAAGAAGAGCTGGAGCATTTGAAAGACAAAGCCAAGCTGGAAGCGCGATTCCTGAAATCGTCGCGTAAATTCCTGACGCGCGAGCCGGGCAAACTGGAAGCGCCGCAAAAGCAGCAATTGGTGGAATTGTTCGAGCACAGCAAAGCGCTGGAAACCATGCACAATATGCGCGTGGAATTGGGCGTGATCTGGGAACGCTCGCACTTCACCCGTGACCAATTACTGCACAAGCTGCAAGACTGGTGCAACCGCGCGGAAGCATCCGGCATTAAATCCCTGCAGGACTTCTCGCTCCGACTGCGCAGCTACGCATAATCCCGCTGCACTGCACCAAGACGGCCCGCTGGGGCCGTTTTTTTTCGTCCGCAGTTTGTGCCCGCCCTGAGCGTGCGCTTGACTCATGCCAACTCTTGGCGCGTTCGTGCTTGAAACAGGCTTGCACCGCTTGCCACGCAGCACGGATCTGATAGTATGGGTTGGTTGCTTTTTTTGAAACTGGAGGAAAATCCATGAAGAGTAAGATCCTGGGCAAACTGTTTCTCATATTGGCCGGTATCGTGGTGCTGTTTGTGCTCACGCCATTTGCCATTGTCCCTGCCGGACACCGCGGGGTATTGACGACCTTTGGCAAGCCCTCCAGCGAAGTATTCGGCGAGGGTATTCATTTCCGCTGGCCGCTGGCGCAGAAAATGCACTTGGTGGGTGTGGCGATTGAAAAAGGAGAAGGCGAGGGCGACGCCGCTTCCAAGGATTTGCAGACGGTGCGAACCAAGGTTGTGATTAATTACCACGTGCGTCCCGATGCAGCGGTTACGGTTTATCGCGACCTGGGTAATCAGCCCGGCGAGCGCATTATCGTGCCGGCTGTGCATGAAGCGGTAAAAGCCGTCACCGCCCGTTATACCGCCGAGGAATTGATTTCAAAACGCGCCATCGTGCGCAACGATATTGTCGATGCTTTGCGGGAAAGGATGGCGCGGCACGGTTTGGTGATCGACGAATTCTCCATCGTCAGCTTTAACTTCAGTAAAACCTTTGACGAGGCAATTGAAGCCAAGACCACGGCCGAACAATTGAAGATGAAAGCGGAAAGGGATTTACAGCGGATAGAAGTGGAAGCGCAGCAGAAAATCGCGCGCGCCAGGGCGGAAGCGGAATCGCTTTCGCTGCAGCGCCAGCAAGTCACGCCCGAGTTATTGCGCTTGCGCGAAACTGAAAACCAGGCCAAGGCCATCGAGAAATGGGACGGGAAATTGCCTGCCACGATGGCGGGCGGGGCGGTGCCATTTATCAGCCTGCCGGCGAAGCAATAGCCCGGCAATAAAAAAAGCCGCTCAGTGAGCGGCCTTTTATTTGAAACAAGGATCGATTACTTGATCTTGGTTTCTTTGTACAGAACGTGCTTGCGTGCCTTAGGATCGAACTTCATGATCTCCATTTTGGTAGGCATGGTGCGCTTGTTCTTGTCGGTGGTGTAGAAGTGACCGGTACCTGCGGTCGATTCCAGCTTGATTTTGTCGCGGCCAGTTTTTGCCATGATAGTGACTCCCTATTAGACTTTTTCGCCGCGGGCACGCATGTCGGCCAGGACGGCGTCGATGCCGACCTTGTCGATTACGCGCAGACCGGCGTTGGACAGACGCAGGGAGACCCAGCGATTTTCAGATTCAACAAAGATACGGCGGTTCTGCAGGTTAGGCAGGAAACGACGTTTAGTTTTGTTGTTTGCATGGGAAACATTGTTGCCGACCATCGGCTTCTTCCCAGTGACTTGGCAAACACGTGCCATGGCGCACTCCTTGAATAGATTCCACAATTGGAAAAAACAAGAGTATATAGAAAAAACTGAGCTTTTTCAACGACTTGCGAAAAACAATTGTGTCTCGTTTGCGTGGGAAGATTTAACAATTGTAAAATCCACCGCCAAACCCTTGTTTTTCATAGGTAAACTGCCAGGGCAGGCTGTGGTTTTCAGAGCTGGCCGTGCTCGGCGAAGGAGTGTACCTGGTGGCCGGCAACGACGAAATGGTCGAGGATGCGCACGTCCACCAGCGCCAGGGCTTGCACCAGCGCCCGCGTCAGCACCAGGTCCGACTCGCTCGGTTCCGGCGTGCCGGACGGGTGGTTATGCGCCAGCATCACGCTGGCGGCGTTGCGCGCCAGCGCCTCCCGCACCACCTCGCGCGGATAGACGCTGGTGTGCGACAGGGTGCCGCGAAACAGTTCGCGCGCGTCGATCAGGCGGTTTTTCACGTCCAGGAACAGCACGTGGAAGGATTCGTAGGGCTGGGAGCCGAGCGCCAGGCGCAGGTATTGTTTGACGGCGGCGGGCGAACTGAGGGTTTGCCCGGCCTGCAGCTGCTCGCCGACCGCGCGCCGCGCCAGCTCCATCACCGCCTGCAACTGGGCGAACTTGGCGCTGCCCAGGCCGGGGATGGCGGAAAAGTCGTGCAGCGTGGCGGCAAACAGCGCCTGCAGCGAACCGAAGTGGACCACCATGTCGCGGGCCAGCTCGACCGCGTTCTTGCCGCGCACGCCTACCCGCAGGAACACCGCCAGCAGCTCGGCGTCGGACAGGGCGGTGGCGCCCTCGCGTATCAGGCGCTCGCGCGGGCGCTGCTGCTCCGGCCAATCGGCAATTCCCATGCTGGACCTCGCTATGCCGGGAACACCCCGGCCTGGTCCAGTATTGTGGTCGGATAACGGGCAGCGGCGTTTGTGCCCGCGCAAGCGGGGGCCAAGTATTGGGCTTGCGGCCGGTTCAGCGCGCCAGCGCGAAGGCGCCGGCCGCCACCAGCACCATGCCCAGCATGCGGGTGGCTGTCATGGCTTCGCCCAGCACCGCGTAGCCGATCAGCAGCACGGTGGCCATGGTAATGGCCGTCATCAGCGGATAGGCCAGCGTCATGGGCAGCTTTTGCAGCGTGATGGTGTAGCAGACGAAGCCCAGCCCATACACCGTGCAGGCGGCGCCCAGGTAGGCCAGGCGCTGGATGCCCCAGCCTTCACCGGCCCCGTGCGACAGTTTGATGAGGAAGGTGGCGCCGGCGCTGGCCAGCGAAGCCAGGGCGCACCAGAAATAGCCGTTCAGGACTGTGTTCATATATAAAGAATAAGAAACCGCGAATCCGGCAGAATATCACGCGGCGCGGCGCAGCTTGTCCGGCGCGGCGCGGCCGCGCTCCAGCCAGGGCTGGCAGGCGGCGACGGCAAACGGAATCAGCAGCGGATACAGGTTCCAGATGGCGCGCCCGTCCACCCGTACCGACAGCGCGGCATACAGCGGCGGCAGGGCCATGAGCAGCAGCAGGCGCTTGAACGGCTGCAGCTGCGGCGGCGCCCGGTGCATGCCCAGCAGGGCCAGCGGCAGCACCAGGCCGGCCGCCAGCGCGAGCGACGCCAGCGAGCGCACGTCGCGCAGCGCCTCGGCCACGCGCGCCATGCTGGGCACCCAGGTATAGCTGGGCAGGCCGCCGATGATCCACCAGCGCACGGCCAGCATCCAGGCCAGCGCCGCCGCCAGTGACAGCAGGCCGGCGCGCCAGCCGATCTGGCGCGCCACGAGCAGCCAGAACAGCAGCACGATGTTCTCTTCGCGCACACCGGTGGCTAGCACGCCGGCCAGCGCCGCCAGCCAGGGCTGGCCGGACACCAGGGCCAGCACGAAAGCGGCGCGCGCGCATACCGAGCCGGGATCGACCAGCAGGTAGGGGGCGTACCAGAAGGTGGGCACGGAGCAGACCAGCAGCAGGCCGGCGGCGATGGCGCCGTTGCGCCCCAGGCCCAGGCGCCAGACGCTCAGTGCCGTCATGCAGGCGGCGGCCGACACCAGCAGCCAGTTCAGCAGCGCGAAATTGTTGCGCACATCGCCCGGGAGGGCGGCGGCGGCGGCCGGCACCAGCAGGCGGTAGGGGAAGGGCGCCACCAGTTCGCTGGCCGGGAGCTCGCCGCGCAGGTGGCGCGCGGTATTAAAATAGTGCAGCGAATCTTCCACGGTGCCGCCCCAGCGCCACCACATGACAGCGAGGGCCAGCAAGGCAAAGCCGGCGGCGCCCAGCAGCAGGGGGGGCCACGGCAGGCGGCCGGCCGGTTGCCGATACGGATAGGGGGCGGGCAAGAGTAAATTCATCATAGCGGCGCATTTTATGCGATCGCGGCCACAAGTGGCGGATTTGTCAACATGCGCTGCCGGCTGCGGAGTGGCTTACAATAGCGTTTTCAAGTTTTCTGCCTATCATGTCCAACGCACAACCCCCAGTCGTCACCGCTTCGGCCTACCTCACGCTGCATTATCGCCTCGCCACCGTGGACGGCGCCGATATCGTCACCACGTTCAACGGCACTCCCGCCACGCTGATGCTGGGCCAGGGCCAGCTGGCGCCGGTGCTGGAACAGCTGCTGCTGGGCCTGCCGGAAGGCACGCACAAGACCTTCGACCTGGAACCGGGCGTCGGCTTCGGTCCGCGCAATCCGGAGCTGGTGCGCCCCGTCTCGCGCGCCACCCTGGACGCCAACTCGGTGCCGGGCGCCGACTACAAGGTGGGCGACCTGGTGGACTTCGCTGCGCCGGGCGGCGGCCGTTTCGCCGGCGTGCTGCGCGAACTGGGCGAAACCGAAGCGCTGTTCGACTTCAACCACCCGCTGGCAGGCCAGCCGGTGCGTTTCGAAGTCAACCTCATTTCCGTGCTGTAAAGAGGAACCGCCATGGACAAGGAAATCCTGCTGGCCCAGCCGCGCGGCTTTTGCGCCGGTGTCGACCGCGCCATTGAAATCGTCGAGCGCGCGCTGCAGCAGTTCGGCGCGCCGATCTATGTGCGCCACGAAATCGTGCACAACGCCTACGTGGTGGCGGACTTGCGCAGCAAGGGCGCCATTTTCATCGAAGACCTGGCCGACGTGCCGGCCGGCCAGACCCTGGTGTTCTCGGCGCACGGCGTGTCGAAAGCGGTGCGGGCCGAGGCGGACGCGCGCGGCTTCAGCATTTTCGACGCCACCTGCCCGCTGGTGACCAAGGTGCACGTGGAAGTGGCCAAGATGCGCAAGCAGGGCTGCGAGATCGTCATGATCGGCCACGACGGCCACCCGGAAGTGGAAGGCACCATGGGCCAGACCGACGAGGGCATGCACCTGGTGGAAACCGTGGCCGACGTGGCCAAGCTGAACGTGGCCAATCCGGACGCGCTGGCCTATGTCTCGCAAACAACGTTGTCAGTTGACGACACTGCGGACATTATCGAGGCCCTGAAACGGAAATATCCCAACATTATCGAACCGAAAAAGGGCGACATTTGCTACGCCACCACCAACCGCCAGGAAGCCGTGAAATTCATGGCCCCGCAAGTGGAACTGGTGATCGTGGTGGGCAGCCCGAACAGCTCCAATTCGAACCGCCTGCGCGAAGTGGCGGAGAAGAAGGGCACCCCGGCATACATGATCGACAATGCCTCGCAGATCGACCCGGCCTGGCTGGACGGCAAGCTGCGCGTGGGGGTCACGGCCGGCGCGTCGGCGCCGGAGGTGCTGGTGCAAGCCGTGATCGACCGCCTGAAAGAGCTGGGCGCGCGCAGTGTGCGGGCCCTGGACGGGGTGCAGGAAGCGGTGACGTTCCCCCTGCCGAAAGGCCTCGATGGTCCCAAAGATGGGGCGGCAATTGCCAGCGACGTCTGATATCCCGGAATTGCCGCGCTGGCGGCTGAATTAAATTCGGTGAACTTAATTTTTTTTCGATATTAGTTTTCGTTAAACATCGCTATTATTGCGAACGCTTATAGTTGCAGCAAGTTGCAGCATCGGAGTTGCAGCATCATCCAACGGCGGCACTGCGGAGTATCCTCTCCGGGTGCCGTTTTTGTTAACTCAAGAGGCTTTCCACGATGGATACATTTATCCAACAACTTATCAATGGCCTGGTGCTGGGCAGCATGTACGCGCTGATCGCACTTGGCTACACCATGGTGTATGGCGTCCTGAACCTGATCAACTTCGCCCACGGCGACGTGCTGATGGTCGGCGCGATGGCCGGCCTGACCATCCTGAACCAGCTGAACCAGCATTTCCCCGACATGCCGGGCTACCTCAAGCTGGGCATCGCCATCCTCGGCGCGATACCGGTGTGCATGGCCGTCAATGTGCTGATCGAGCGGGTGGCCTACCGCCGCCTGCGCAACGCGCCGCGCCTGGCGCCGCTGATCACCGCCATCGGCGTGTCCATCCTGCTGCAGACCTTCGCCATGATGATCTGGGGCCGCAACCCGCTGCCGTTCCCGCAACTGCTGTCGTCCGACCCCATCATGCTGGGCAATTCGGTCATCACGCAGACCCAGGTGCTGCTGCTGGTGCTGGCCGCCGCCGCCATGTTCGGCCTGGTGATGCTGGTGGAGAAAACCAAGATGGGCCGCGCCATGCGCGCCGTGGCGGAAAATCCCCGCGTGGCCGGCCTGATGGGCGTGGACTCGAACAAGGTCATTGTTGCCACCTTCGCCATCGGCGCCGCGCTGGCCGCCGTGGCCGGCGTGATGTGGGGCGCCAACTACGCTTCGATCCAGTTCGCCATGGGCTTCGTGCCCGGCCTGAAAGCCTTCTCGGCCGCCGTGCTGGGCGGCATCGGCAACATCTACGGCGCCATGATAGGCGGCATCGTGCTGGGCATTATCGAAAGCCTGGGCGCCGGCTACATCGGCGACCTGACCGGCGGCTTCCTCGGCTCCAACTACCAGGACATCTTCGCCTTCGTGGTGCTGATCCTGGTGCTCACCGTGCGACCGTCCGGCATCATGGGCGAACGCGTGGCCGACCGCGCATAAGAGAGGACTGACATGGCACTGTTGAACTTTGACGTCCAGAAAGACGCGAAAAAAGCCTATGCCAGCATGGCCATCGTGCTGGCGCTGATGCTGGTGTTCCCGTTTGTGGCGGCGCCCTTCGGCAACTCCTGGGTCCGCATCGTGGACCTGGCGCTGCTGTACATCATGCTGGCGCTGGGCCTGAACATCGTGGTCGGCTTCGCCGGCCTGCTGGACCTGGGCTACATCGCGTTCTACGCGGTGGGCGCCTACATGACCGGCCTGCTGGCCTCGCCGCAGTTCGCCACCCTGCTCGAATCGCTGGTCAACCTGCATCCCGGCATCGGCGAGGCGCTGGTGATGGTGATGGGCGAAGAGATCCGCACCAACGGCATCCACCTGTCGGTGTGGTTCATCGTGCCGCTGGCGGCCGCGCTGGCCGGCCTGTTCGGCGCGCTGCTGGGGGCGCCGACCCTGAAGCTGCGCGGCGACTACCTGGCCATCGTGACCCTGGGCTTCGGCGAGATCATCCGCATCTTCATGAACAACCTGAACGAGCCGATCAACATCACCAACGGTCCGCAGGGCATCAACCTGATCGACCCGATCCGCGTGTTCGGCACCTCGCTGGCCGGCGAAGCCGGTTCGCGCGCCACCGTCTTCATCGGCGGCTACGGCATGCCGTCGGTGAACGCCTACTACTACCTGTTCCTGTTCCTGTGCATCGCCGTGGTGTTCGTCACCAGCCGCCTGCAGCATTCGCGCCTGGGCCGCGCCTGGGTGGCCATCCGCGAAGACGAGATCGCCGCCAAGGCCATGGGCATCAACACCCGCAACGTCAAGCTGCTGGCCTTCTCCATGGGCGCCTCCTTCGGCGGCGTGGCCGGCGCCATGTTCGCTTCCTTCCAGGGCTTCGTGTCGCCCGAATCGTTCTCGCTGACCGAGTCCATCGCCGTGCTGGCCATGGTGGTGCTGGGCGGCATCGGCCACATTCCGGGCGTGATCATGGGCGGCGCGCTGCTGGCGGCCCTGCCGGAAGTGCTGCGCCACGTGGTGGAACCGCTGCAGGAAAAGCTGTTCGGCCACGTGATCATCGAGGCCGAAGTGCTGCGCCAGCTGCTGTACGGCCTGGCCATGGTGCTGATCATGCTGAACCGTCCGGCCGGCCTGTGGCCCGCGCCCAAGCATGAAGACCGTCCTGACGCGGACAGCGACAGCAAAAATCAATCGTCCGGCGTCATGCCAGCCTGAGGTAAAAGATGAGCGAACAAGTCATTCTGAACATTGCCGGCGTCAACAAGCGCTTCGGCGGCTTGCAGGCGCTGACCGACGTCGGCATCAAGATCATGCAGGGCCAGATCTACGGCCTGATCGGCCCCAATGGCGCCGGCAAGACCACCTTCTTCAACGTCATCACCGGCTTGTACCAGCCGGACACCGGCACCTTCGAGCTGGCCGGCAAGCCGTATTCGCCGTCGGCGCCGCATGAAGTGGCGAAAGCCGGCATCGCGCGCACCTTCCAGAACATCCGCCTGTTCGGCGAGATGACCGCGCTGGAAAACGTCATGGTCGGGCGCCACGTGCGCTCGCACCAGGGCGTGTTCGGCGCCGTGTTCCGCCACAAGGCGGCGCGCGAAGAAGAGGCGGGCATCCGCAAGCGGGCACAGGAACTGCTGGACTTCGTCGGTATCGGCGCTTTCGCCAACCGCACCTCGAAATTCCTGTCCTACGGCGACCAGCGCCGCCTGGAAATCGCGCGCGCCCTGGCCACCGACCCGCAGCTGCTGGCGCTGGACGAGCCGGCGGCCGGCATGAACGCCACCGAGAAGCTGGCCCTGAAAGAGCTGCTGATCAAGATCAAGGCCGAGGGCAAGACCGTGCTGCTGATCGAGCACGACGTGAAAATGATGATGAGCTTGTGCGACCGCATCACGGTGCTGGAATACGGCAAGCCGATCGCGGAAGGCCTGCCCGCCGAGATCCAAAGCAACAAGGCGGTGATCGACGCCTACCTGGGAGGTTCGCACTAATGAGCGAGAATGTATTAAAAGTCGCGGGCCTGAAGGTCGCGTACGGCGGCATCAAGGCCGTCAAGGGCATCGACCTGGAAGTGAACAAGGGCGAGCTGGTCACGCTGATCGGCGCCAACGGCGCCGGCAAGACCACTACGCTGAAAGCCATCACCGGCACGCTGCCCGACTGCAAGGTCGAAGGTACGGTGTCCTATATGGGCCAGTCGCTCAAGGGCAGCAAGTCCTTCCACCTGGTCGAACAGAAGCTGGCCATGGTGCCGGAAGGGCGCGGCGTGTTCACCCGCATGACCATCACGGAAAACCTGATGATGGGCGCCTATACGCGCGACGACAAGGCCGGCATCGAGGCCGACATCGCCAAGTGGTTCGACATCTTCCCGCGCCTGAAAGAGCGCTCGGCGCAGCTGGCCGGCACCCTGTCGGGCGGCGAGCAGCAGATGCTGGCCATGGCGCGCGCGCTGAT
>NZ_BAAKJE010000032.1:0-229 GCF_059704565.1 Massilia sp. NBRC 108631 | reverse complement strand
GCTTAACCGCAAGGAGGGCGCTTACCACGGTAGGATTCGTGACTGGGGTGAAGTCGTAACAAGGTAGCCGTATCGGAAGGTGCGGCTGGATCACCTCCTTTCTAGAGTATGGCACCACGCCAAGCGCTCACACTTATCGATTGTTTCGTTCTTTAAAAATTTGGAAGAAGTAAAGATTTATTATTTTCGTTTGATCGCAAGATTGAACGAGGGTAGTGATTGTATGTAT
>NZ_BAAKJE010000031.1:0-229 GCF_059704565.1 Massilia sp. NBRC 108631 | reverse complement strand
GCTTAACCGCAAGGAGGGCGCTTACCACGGTAGGATTCGTGACTGGGGTGAAGTCGTAACAAGGTAGCCGTATCGGAAGGTGCGGCTGGATCACCTCCTTTCTAGAGTATGGCAGCACGCCAAGCGCTCACACTTATCGATTGTTTCGTTCTTTAAAAATTTGGAAGAAGTAAAGATTTATTATTTTCGTTTGATCGCAAGATTGAACGAGGGTAGTGATTGTATGTAT
>NZ_BAAKJE010000030.1:0-367 GCF_059704565.1 Massilia sp. NBRC 108631 | reverse complement strand
AAACATCGAAAACAGAACTGTGGTGCCCACGGAGGGACTCGAACCCCCACACCTTGCGGCACATGGACCTGAACCATGCGCGTCTACCAATTCCGCCACGTGGGCTCTGTCTTCTTTGTCTTTGCTGCGGTGTTCTGCAACAGAGGCACGCATAGTAAGGGCTGGCAGCCCTGCCGTCAAGAGCGAAAGCAAGATTTCTCGCCGGGCTGCGCGGGCGGCGGAAAAAGCGGCCGGAAAATGCAAAACGCCTCCCGAAGGAGGCGTTTTTGCGGAATTCTGTGGTGCCCACGGAGGGACTCGAACCCCCACACCTTGCGGCACATGGACCTGAACCATGCGCGTCTACCAATTCCGCCACGTGGGCACT
>NZ_BAAKJE010000029.1:0-340 GCF_059704565.1 Massilia sp. NBRC 108631 | reverse complement strand
TCCACCGTTTCCATGGCGGCCAGGTCCACCGTTTCCATGGCGGCCACTTGTGCCGAGGTCAGCGACGCGGCTTGCAGCGTGGTCAGCGCGATCACTTGCGCCGAGGTCAGGCCGACGATCTGGGCCGAGCTCAGGGCAGCGATGGTGGCGGTCTTCAGGGCGGCGAAGTCCACCGTTTCCATGGCGGCCAGGTTGGCGGTCGACAGCGCGGCGATTTGGCGCGAAGTCAGGCCGGAAGCCTGGGTGCTGCTCAGGGCCACCACTTGCGCGGTGGTCAGGCCGTTGGCGATCACATTGGTGCTCAGCGCGCCCATCTGGGCGCTGGTCAGCGCGGCGACCT
>NZ_BAAKJE010000028.1:0-11718 GCF_059704565.1 Massilia sp. NBRC 108631 | reverse complement strand
ACCGCCCTGCTGGCGCAGGGCGCGCTGCGCGGCCTGGTGGTGGACAAGCGCAGCTATGGCGAGTTCGCCGACCAGGCCATCGCGCAGCGGCCCGCGCCATCCGGGCTGCACACCACGGCGGCCGGCAACTACGGCAAGAACATCTTCAAGATGATCGCCGCCGGCCGCACCGACTACACGCTGGACTATGACTTCGCTTTCGCCTACGAGCGCGCGCGCGCGCCGGAGCTGGCCACGCTGGCCACGGTGCCGGTGGCCGGCAGCGGCGCCCCCGTCACCGCCGGTTTCGCCTGCCCTCGCACGCCGTGGGGCCGCGCCGCCATCATCCGCATCGACCGCCTGCTCGGCACGCGCGAAGGCGCGGCCGCACTGGTGCGCGCGCAATCGAGCTGGCAGACCGAATCGTCGCGCCAGCGCTACGCCGCCGACACCGCCGAATTCGCCCGCCGGCGCGCCAGGCCCAGCCCCGCGTCCGATTTCGACTAAAAAAAAAGCCCGCCGGAAGGCGGGCTTTGGTCTGGCGCGCAGCCGCCTTATTCGACCGCTTTGACCATGTCTTCAATTACTTTCTTGGCGTCGCCGAACACCATCATGGTGTTGGCCTGGTAGAACAGGTCGTTATCCAGGCCCGCATAGCCGGAGGCCATGGAGCGCTTGTTGACGATGATGCTCTTCGCTTTGTAAGCCTCCAGGATCGGCATGCCCGCGATCGGCGATTTCGGATCTTTCGCGGCGGGGTTCACCACGTCGTTCGCGCCCAGCACCAGCACCACGTCGGTCTGGCCGAATTCGCCATTGATGTCTTCCATCTCGAACACCTGGTCGTACGGCACTTCGGCTTCCGCCAGCAGCACGTTCATGTGGCCGGGCATGCGGCCCGCCACCGGATGGATCGCATACTTCACGGTCACCCCCTTGTGGGTCAGCTTCTCGACCAGCTCTTTGAGCGAGTGCTGCGCGCGCGCCACCGCCAGGCCGTAGCCTGGCACGATGATGACGGTTTCCGCATTCGACATGATGAAGGCCGCGTCGTCCGCCGAACCCGATTTGACCGGGCGCGCAGGCTGCGAACCGCCGCCCGAGGTGGCCGCCGCTGCGTCGCCGCCGAAGCCGCCCAGGATCACGTTGAAGAAGGAGCGGTTCATGGCCTTGCACATGATGTAGGACAGGATCGCACCCGAGGAACCCACCAGCGAACCGGCGATGATCAGCATGGAGTTGTTCAGCGAGAAGCCGATGCCGGCCGCCGCCCAGCCGGAGTAGGAGTTCAGCATCGACACCACCACCGGCATGTCCGCGCCGCCGATCGGGATGATGATCAGCACGCCCAGCACGAAGGCGATGGCGGTCATGATGATGAACGGGGTCCATGCCGGTTCCACGCCGCCGGCGAACACGAAGGCCAGGCCGAGGCCGACCATCACCACCGCCAGCGCCAGGTTCAGCATGTGCTGGCCGGCGAACACCACCGGCGCGCCCTGGAACAGGCGGAACTTGTACTTGCCCGCCAGCTTGCCGAAAGCGATCACCGATCCCGAGAAGGTGATGGCGCCGACAAAGGTGCCGATGAACAGTTCCAGCCGGTTACCCAGCGGCAGTGCCTCGCCCACCTTGGCGATGTTGAAGGCGTGCGGCTCGGACACGGCTGCCACCGCGATGCACACTGCGGCCAGGCCGATCAGCGAGTGCATGGCGGCCACCAGTTCCGGCATCTTGGTCATCTCGACGGTCTTGGCCAGATAGGCGCCGATGCTGCCGCCCACCACCACGCCCAGCGCCACCAGGCCGAGGCCCAGGCCATTGCCCGAGCCGATGCCCGCGCTGGCCGCGTCGGCGCGCAGTTTGAGGATCAGCGCCAGCGTGGTGACGGCCGCGATGGCCATGCCGGTCATGCCGAAGGCATTGCCGCGGCGCGCGTTGGCCGGCGACGACAAGCCCTTGAGCGCCTGGATGAAACACACCGAGGCGATCAGGTACATCATCGTGACGAGGTTCATGCTGATGAAGCTCATGCTTTGCCTCCCTCGATCGCGGCAGCCACAGGCTTGGCCTTGGGTTCCTTCTTCTTGAACATTTCCAGCATGCGCTGGGTGACCAGGAAACCGCCGAACACGTTGACGGCGGCCAGCGCCACCGCCACGGTGCCGGCAACCTGGCCGGTCAGGCCTTCGGTCAGACCGGCCGCCAGCATGGCGCCGACGATGATGATGGCCGATACCGCATTGGTCACCGCCATCAGCGGTGTATGCAGCGCGGGCGTAACGCCCCAGACCACGTGGTAGCCGACGTAGATCGCCAGCACGAAGATAATGAGATTGATGATGGTGTGGCTAACTTCCATTTTGTTCTCCTTATTTGCGCAGGACCAGATTGTCGGCGCACACCAGGGTGGCCTTCAGGATCTCGTCTTCGCGGTCGATCACCAGTTTGTCTTCCTTGTCGATGATCAGTTTGAGGAAGTCCAGCACGTTGCGCGCGTACAGGGCGGAGGCGTCCGCCGCCACGTGGCAGGCCAGGTCCGGCTCGCCGACGATGTGCACGCCGTGCTTGATGACGGTCTTGTTCAGTTCCGACAGCGGGCAGTTGCCGCCCTGGCTGACGGCCAGGTCGACGATGACGGAGCCCGGCTTCATGGCCTTCACGGTTTCCTCGGAAATGAGCACCGGCGCGGCGCGGCCCGGGATCAGCGCGGTGGTGATCACGATGTCGGCCAGCTTGGCGCGCTCGTGCACCAGTGCCGCCTGGCGCTTCATCCAGTCGGCCGGCATGGAACGGGCATAGCCGCCCGAACCTTGCGCAATCTCTTTCTCTTCGTCGGTGAGGAAGGGCACGTCGATGAACTTGGCGCCCAGCGATTCCACCTGCTCCTTCACCGGCGGGCGCACGTCCGACGCTTCAATCACCGCGCCGAGGCGCTTGGCGGTCGCGATCGCCTGCAGGCCGGCCACGCCGACGCCCATGATCAGCACGCGGGCCGCCTTCACCGTGCCGGCGGCGGTCATCAGCATGGGCATGAAGCGCTGGTAGGTGTTGGCGCCCACCAGCACCGCCTTGTAGCCGGCGATGTTGGCCTGCGAGGACAGCACGTCCATCGACTGCGCGCGCGTGATGCGCGGCACCGCTTCCAGCGCGAAGGCTTGCAGCCCGGCAGCGGCCATGGCGGTGATGTTTTCCGCATCGAAAGGGTTGAGCATGCCGATCAACACCGTGCCCGGCTTCATCAGCACGCGCTCCTCGGCGCTCGGGGCGCGTACTTTCAGCACCACCTCGGCGCCATACGCGTCCGCCGCCGTGCCGATGGTGGCGCCAGCCGCCGCATACGCCTCATCGGTCACCGAGGCCGTGATGCCGGCCCCCGCCTGGACGATGATTTGGTGCTTGGCAGCGAGCTTCTTTACTGTCTCTGGCGTGGCCGCGACCCGGGTTTCCCCAGGCCTCGTTTCCGCCGGTATGCCTATCCTCATGTTGCCTCCAGAAGTTGCTAATAATATTGCGAAATATATTGCCAAATAATGTTGCAAATCTTGCTCTTCCAGAGAACATAGCACGGTTTTCTAGAAAGATAACCTTTTTGGCCGAGCAACAACCATAGCCTGTCGCGCATAAGACACCCCCGGTTTCATACCGTGGAAACCATATTCCACCACGTGCAAAACAAGTCCCAAAAACCGGTTTTAATCGAAGTTTCCCTCTATTTAGGCGACATCGGAACGCAACACCCCGGAACAAGCTAAAATGGCGGCTCTTTCAAGGAAGAGACACATGCCGCGTACCTGGAGACCCTCTGTAACCGTTGCCGCTGTCATCGAACGCGATGGCAAATTCCTATTGATCGAGGAGGAAACCAGCGACGGAATACGCCTGAACCAGCCGGCCGGCCACCTGGATCCGCTCGAGTCGCTGGAGCAGGCCGTGGTGCGCGAAGTGCTGGAAGAAACCGCCTACGATTTCACGCCCACCGGCCTGGTGGGCATGTATATGTCGCGCTACCGTTCGGCACGCACCGGCGAGGCGGTGCAGTATCTGCGCTTCGCCTTTTGCGGCGTGGCAGGCGCCCTGCACGAAGGGCGCCCGCTGGACGAAGGCATCCTGCGCACCATGTGGCTCACGCGCGATGAAATCGCGGCCTGCGCCGAGCGCCACCGCAGTCCTTTGCTGCTCACCTGCGTCGACGAGTACCTGGCGGGCAAACGGGCGCCCCTGGACCTGTTGCACACACATGTCTCCGTGTTTGACGAGGTTTAAGCAAATTTGAAGCAAGTTAAAAGAAGTTTGACGGAAATCAAGAATGAGTAAGAAAAAAGTCGTTATCGGCATGTCGGGCGGGGTCGATTCCTCGGTCGCGGCGTGGATGCTCAAGGAACAGGGTTACGAGGTGATCGGCCTGTTCATGAAGAACTGGGAAGATGACGACGACTCCGAATACTGCTCCACGCGCCAGGACTGGATCGACGCGGCCAGCGTGGCCGACGTGGTGGGCGTGGACATCGAGGCGGTCAACTTCGCCGCCGAGTACAAGGACCGGGTGTTCGCCGAGTTCCTGCGCGAATACCAGGCCGGCCGCACGCCGAACCCGGACGTGCTGTGCAACGCCGAAATCAAGTTCAAGGCCTTCCTCGACCACGCCATGCACCTGGGCGCGGACCTGATCGCCACCGGCCACTACGCGCGCGTGCGCCAGAATGCCGGGCACGGCCGCTTCGAGCTGCTCAAGGCCTTCGACCACACCAAGGACCAGAGCTACTTCCTGCACCGCCTGAACCAGGCGCAGCTGTCGAAGACGCTGTTCCCGCTGGGTGAAATCCCGAAAACCGAAGTGCGCAAGATCGCCGAGCAGCTGCAGCTGCCGAACGCGGCCAAGAAGGATTCGACCGGCATCTGCTTCATCGGCGAGCGCCCGTTCCGCGAATTCCTGGGCCGCTACCTGCAGCACAAGCCGGGCCCGATGAAGACGCCGGACGGCAAGGTGGTGGGCGAGCATGTGGGCCTGTCGTTCTACACGCTGGGCCAGCGCAAGGGCATCGGCATCGGCGGCGTGAAGACTTACCAGAACCCCGACGGTTCCAGCGACGCCTGGTACGTGGCGCGCAAGGACATTGAAAACAATACGCTGTGGGTGGTGCAAGGCCACGACCATCCGTGGCTGCTGTCGTCCGCGCTGACGGCGGACCAGGCCAGCTGGATCGCCGGCGAAGCGCCTGAAGCCGGCCGCATCTCGGCCAAGACGCGCTACCGCCAGGCCGACGTGCCGTGCGACGTGCAGGCCGACGGGGCGCTCAACTTCTCGCTGGGCTTCCCGGACGCCCAGTGGGCGGTGACGCCGGGGCAGTCGGCCGTGCTGTATGACGGCGATGTGTGCCTGGGCGGCGGGATTATCGCTGGCTCGACGTTCTGAGCTCGGCGGGCCACGCTGCGCTCCCCCCTACCCGCCCGGCGCTTCGCCGCCGTTCTGCTCCGCCAGCGCTTTCTGCTGGCGCTTGACCATCGCGATCACGGTGTTGCGGATGGTGTTGAGCACCGTGCCGGCGTTGAAGGGCTTGACGATGAAGCCGTTCACGCCCATGGCGTGCGCCTTCTGCACCGTGGCCGCGTCGAACTCGCTCGACACCATGAAGATCAGCGACTTCGGCCAGCCCTTGCGCAGCTCGGCCACGGAGGCCTCGTCGGCGTCGAACACGTCGCGCGCAATGCACACCAGCTGCGGCTGGTGCTTCACCATCAGGGCGATGGCGCTGGCGCCGGTGTGGCCCTGGCCCACCACGTCGTAGCCGCCGTCGAGCAGCACCGTGTTCAGCAAGCCGCGCGCCACCGCGCTGGTGTCGACTATCACCGCTTTTAACATCTCTCACCCCACTTGTTTTATCTTTTACGCGGATTCCCAGGCCAGCATGTTCCAGCTCACGCCGACCCGCACGTCGGTCTTCAACTGCACCAGCTGACGAGAAAGATACAGCATCTCGCGCTCTTTTCGTAACGTTTCGCCCAGCGTGTCCTTGAGGATGCCGGCGCCGGCCATGATGGCGTCCAGATTGCCGTAAGTGCGCAACAGCCTGGCCGCTGTCTTCAGGCCCACCTTGGACACGCCGGGAATGCTGTCGGTGGCGTCGCCCATCAGCGCCAGCAGATCCGGCAGCTGCTCGGGCGGCACGCCCCACTTCTTCTCGCACCAGGCATAGTCGTGCCATTCGCTCTTGAAATGGTCCCACACCAGCGCGCCCTGGGCAACCAGGCAATGCAGGTCCTTGTCGGTGGTGGCCACCACCGCCGCGCCCCTGTCCTCGGCCAGCCAGCGCAGCACCACGGTGCCGATCACGTCGTCCGCCTCCACCTCCGGCAGGCTGACCACGCGCAGGCCGAAGCCGGCCAGGCGCTGGTAGAACTCCGGCAGCGCCTCGCGCAGCACGCCGGGCATGGGCGCGCGGCCCTCGCGGTAGCCGGCGTAGAGCTGGTGGCGCCAGGTGGCGCCGCCGTAGTCGAAAGCCGGCAGCACGTGGGTCGGCTGGTGGTCGGTGATCAGGTTGCGGAACGAGGACAGCGCGTGGCGCAGCGCGATGTCGGCCTTCAGGTCCGAATCGGGTTCGGGGCTGGCTTCATACACGCGGCGCACAATGTTCAAGCCGTCGATGGCGAGGAGTCTACCCATGGAGAATCTGCTTCTGGTTCAGTGGCGCCATTCTAGCACTGGCCACCGCCGCCCCCCCAGCGCACCGGCTCAGCGCAGCAGCTCGTAGGGGCCGCCTTTTTCCAGCGCGCGCTGGTAGGCGGGGCGGGCGTGGATGCGCTCCAGGAAGGCCATCAGCTTGGGGCGGCTGCGCGCCAGGCCGCCGCGCGCGGCGGCCGCTTCGAGCGGGAAGCTCATCTGCACGTCGGCCGCGCTGAACTCGGCGCCGGCGAACCACTCGGTCTTGCCCAGTTCGCCTTCCAGGTAATCCAGGTGCTGCTCGATCTGCGGCAGGATGTAGCTGCCCTTGACCTTGGCCGCGATGGCCTTGGCGATGGGTTTGACGAAGAACGGCGCCGGACTGCTCTCGACCCGGTCGAACACCAGCTTCATCAGCAGCGGCGCCATGGCCGAGCCTTCCGCATAGTGCAGGAAATAGGTCCAGCGCCGCTTGTCGGCGCTGCCGGCGGGCGGCACCAGCCTGCCGTTGCCGTACTTTTCCACCAGGTATTCGATGATGGCGCCCGATTCGGCCACCGTGGCGTCGCCGTCGGTGATCACGGGCGACTTGCCCAGCGGGTGGATGGCGCGCAGCGACGGCGGCGCCAGCATGGTCTTGGCGTCGCGCTGGTAGCGCACGATGTCGTATTCCAGCCCCAGTTCCTCGAGCAGCCACAGCACGCGTTGCGAGCGCGAATTGTTCAGGTGATGGACCACGATCATGACGGCTTTCCTCATAGTGCGCGGGGCGCGCCCGCAATCCGCCAGCTTAGCATTCCCGCCATGTTTCGGCTGGAACTATCACTCTAGCTGAATGGGAATGATAACAATTCTCGTTTACATAGTGGCTTGCAATTGCTATCATCTCGTTGATCTTTACAAACTTTTACCGAGAAAACACAACATGGCAATCAAAAGCCGCAAGCACGCAACCCCAGCCTTCACTCCGATGAACACGCTCCTGGCCGCCATGCTGCTGCCGATGGCTGCCACTGGCGCCCACGCAGCCGAAGCCGCCGCCGCCGGCAGCAGTGCCGCCGCCCCGGCCGGCGCGGTGCAGGAAGTGCGCGTCGAAGGCGCCAAAGAGAACGAATTCAAGGCCGACCGCGCCGCGTCCGGCAAATACACGGAACTGCTGGTCAACACGCCGCAGACCATCACCGTCATCAAGCGCGAGCTGATCGAACAGCAAGGCGCCGTGACCCTGACCGAAGCGCTGGCCAACACCCCGGGCGTGGGCGCCTTCTTCCTGGGAGAAAACGGCAACACCAACACCGGCGACGCCATCTTCATGCGCGGCTTCGACGCCTCCAGCAGCATCTACGTAGACGGCGTGCGCGACATGGGCTCGATCTCGCGCGACACCTTCAACGTGGAACAGATCGACATCCTGAAGGGCCCGGCCGGCACCGACAGCGGCCGCGGCTCGCCGACCGGCTCGGTCAACCTGACCTCCAAGCAGGCCCAGATGCAGGACGCCTACTCCGGCCGCGTGACCGTGGGCAGCGCCAAGCAAAAGCGCGCCACCGCCGACGTGAACCAGGTGCTGAGCGCTGAAAAAGGCATCGCTTTCCGCTTCAACGCGCTGGCGCAGGACAGCGGCAAGCCGGGCCGCGACGTGATCAAGAACAAGCGCTGGGCCATCGCGCCGACCGTTTCCTTCGGCCTGGGCAGCCCGACCCGCCTGACCCTGAGCTACCTGCACGTGGACCAGGACAACATCCCCGATGGCGGCGTGCCGACCATCGGCCTGCCCGGCTACAGCAGCCCGGACTCGAACAATAAAGACGCCGCCAAGCGCCGCCTGTACCTGAACAGCGCCGCCATGGTGGACCCGGAAGGCTTCTACGGCTCGACCAGCGACTACGACAAGGTGAAAGCGGACATGGCCACCGTGCGCGTGGACCACGACTTCTCGCCGTCCCTGAAGCTGCAGAACACCGCGCGCTTCGGCAAGACCAAGCAGGACTACCTGCTGACCGCCTTCATGGTGACCGGCCTGAACGCCACCACCGGCGCGGTGGGCAACCTGATCACCGAGACCCCGGCCGGCGTGGTGCTGCCGACCTCGCAATGGATGTTGAAGCGCAACACCCGCACCATCAAGGACCAGCGCAACGAGATCCTGACCAACCAGACCAACCTGACCGCCGAATTCGACGCGGCCGGCATGAAGCACACCGCCGTGGCCGGCGTGGAGTTCACCAACGAGAAGCAGGTCAGCTACAGCTACCTGGCCGCCAGCCTGGGCACCCTGGCCGACACCCCGCTGTACGCGCCCGACCCGTCGGCCGCGCTCACCGGCCTGAACCCGACCCGCAGCGGCGCGTTCACCGACGGCAGCACCAACACCCAGAGCCTGTACCTGTTCGACACCGCCAAGCTGGGCGAGCAGTGGATGTTCAGCGGCGGCATCCGCGCCGACCACTACCGCACCACCTACAACGCGGTGGCCCTGTCGACCGCCACCGGTACCGCGATCCCGGTGGGCACCCCGGTGCCGACCAACCTGACCGCGTCGGACACGCTGGTCAACGGCAAGCTGTCGGCGCTGTACAAGCCGACCCCGGACAGCAGCGTGTACGCCACCGTGGCCACCTCCAAGCAGCCGCCGGGCGGCAACAATTTCGCCCTGTCCGCCAGCGCCAACAGCGCGGCCAATCCGAAGTTCGACCCGCAGGAAACCGTGACCCAGGAAATCGGCGGCAAGTGGGACCTGCTGAAGCAGAAGCTGGCCCTGACCGGCGCCATCTACCGCACCACCGTGAAGAACGAAGTGGAGCAGGACGCGACCGACCTGACCAAGTACTACCAGACCGGCAAGAAGCGCGTCGAAGGCATTGAAATCGGCGTCACCGGCGAGATCGCGCGCGGCTGGCTGGTCAGCGCGGGCTACGCCCACATGAAGACCGAAGTCCTGTCCGGCAAGACCATCAGCGCCAGCGGCGAGAACCAGCTGACCTACACGCCCAAGGATTCGTTCACCGCATGGACCTCGTACACCCTGCCGATGGGCCTGAAGATCGGCGGCGGCCTGCGCTATTCGGGCGACATGCTGCGCGGCACCGACGGCGCCGTCGGCACCCCGGCCTTCGTGGAAGGCTACTGGGTTGCCAACGCCATGGCTGCGTACGCCATCAACAAGAACGTGGACCTGCAGCTGAACATCAACAACATCACCGACGAGACCTATGTCGCGGCGATCAACAAATCCGGCTACCGCTACACCCCGAGCACCCCGCGCTCGGCCAGCCTGACCGCCAACTTCCGCTTCTAAGCATCCCGCCCCGGCCGCCCCTTCGCGGGCAGGCCATGCGTGCAGCGCCACCGGGTTCACCGAACCCCGGTGGCGCTTTTTTTGTTTCCGCCCTACAATCGGCCCACCGTACCGACCAGGAGCGTCCATGACCATGCTGCGTTATTCCGCATTCGCCGGCGCTGCCGCCGCCCTGCCGCTGTCACTGGCCATGGGCGCGCCGCTGTGGGTGCCGGCGGCGGCGGCCGTGCTGACCGCCGTCGGCATCGCCGACGTGCTGCAGACCAAGCGCGCGCTGCGGCGCAACTACCCCATCCTGGCGCACTTCCGCTTCATGTTCGAGGCGATCCGGCCCGAGATCCGCCAATACCTGCTGGAGGACGACCAGTCGGCCGCGCCGTTCTCGCGCAACCAGCGCAGCATCGTCTACCAGCGCGCCAAGCTCGACACCGACAAGCGCCCCTTCGGCACCCAGCTTGACGTCTACCAGGCCGGCTACGAATGGATCAACCACTCGATCCAGCCGGTGCCGGTGAACGGCCACGACTTCCGCATCGAAATCGGCAACCATCCGGACTGCCCGCGCGCCCAGCCCTACAAGGCCAGCGTGTTCAACGTGTCGGCCATGAGCTTCGGCTCGCTGTCGGCCAACGCCATCCTGGCGCTCAACGGCGGCGCGCGCATCGGCGGCTTCATGCACGACACCGGCGAAGGCAGCATCAGCCCCTACCACCGCGAAAACGGCGGCGACCTGGTATGGGAAATCGGCTCGGGCTACTTCGGCTGCCGCAACGCGGACGGCAGCTTCTCGGAACAGAACTTCGCCGCCAACGCCTGCACCGCGCAGGTGAAGATGATAGAACTGAAGCTGTCGCAGGGCGCCAAGCCCGGCCACGGCGGCGTGCTGCCCGGGCCCAAGGTGAGCGCGGAGATCGCCGCCACGCGCGGCGTCATGGCGGGCGTGGACTGCATCTCGCCGGCCAACCACTCGGCCTTCTCCACGCCGCTGGAAATGCTGGCCTTCATCGACCGGCTGCGCAAGCTGTCCGGCGGCAAGCCGACCGGTTTCAAGCTGGCCATCGGCCACCCGTGGGAATTTTTCGGCATCGTCAAGGCCATGCTGGCGTGCGGCATCACGCCCGACTTCATCGTGGTCGACGGCAGCGAAGGCGGCACCGGCGCGGCGCCGCTGGAGTTCACCGACCACGTCGGCACGCCGCTGCAGGAGGCGCTGCTGCTGGTGCACAACACGCTGGTAGGGGCCGGGCTGCGCGAGCGCATCAAGATCGGCGCCTCGGGCAAGATCATCACCGCCTTCGACATCGCGCGCACCTTGGCGCTGGGCGCCGACTGGTGCAACTCCGCGCGCGGCTTCATGTTCGCGCTGGGCTGCATCCAGAGCCAGAGCTGCCACACCGACCACTGCCCGACCGGCGTGGCCACGCAAGACAAGCTGCGCCAGCGCGCGCTGGTGGTGCCGGACAAGACCCAGCGCGTGGCGCACTTCCACCAGAACACGCTGAAAGCGCTGGCCGAGCTGATCGCCGCCGCCGGCCTGACCCATCCGTCGCAACTGAAGCCGCACCACATCGTGCGGCGCATCTCGCCCAACCAGGTCAAGCTCGCGTCCGCGCTGCTGCCCTACCTCGAGCCCGGCCAGCTGCTCGATCCCACCCTGCTCTCCAAGCTGCCGCCGGTGTTCGGCCTGTACTGGCCCGTGGCCCAGGCCGAGTCCTTCCATCCACTGCCGTAAAGCAAAATGGGGTCAGGGTTAATTTTCCCGCACGGGAAAATTAACCCT